>DATEXK010000090.1:0-2806 GCA_035257065.1 Gaiellaceae bacterium
CCGGGCGGTACGGCCTCGACGAATGGCGCGTCGCGTTCGGCGATCTCGTGGACCGCCGCGGCCTGAAGGTCGTCGTCGAGCCGCAGCGAACGATCGAGGCGGTTGCGGCGTGATTGGCCGCGCCTACGCGCTCGGGGTGGACTTCGGAACGGAATCGGGCCGCGCCGTGCTCGTCGACTGCGCCGACGGCTCCGAGCTGGGTACATGCGTCTATCCCTACCGGAACGGCGTGATCGATGAGCGGCTCCCGGCGCCCGACGACGATGTGCTGCTCGAGCCGGATGGGGCGCTCCAAGACCCACGCGACTACGCGCGGACATTCCAGGAGGCGGTGCCCGCGCTGCTCGCCGAGACCGGCGTCGCTCCGACGGACGTGATCGGGATCGGCATCGACTTCACGTCGTGCACGATGCTCCCGACGCTCGCAGACGGCACGCCGCTCTGCCTGCTCGACGACCTGTGCCGCGAGCCGCACGCCTGGGTCAAGCTCTGGAAGCATCACGCGGCGCAGCCCGAAGCGGATCGCATCAACGAGGTCGCGGAAGAGCGGGGCGAGACCTGG
Source organism: Gaiellaceae bacterium (assembly GCA_035257065.1). GTDB lineage: Bacteria > Actinomycetota > Thermoleophilia > Gaiellales > Gaiellaceae > Palsa-739. Next base: position 563 of record DATEXK010000090.1, read on the forward strand.
CTGCCGCGCTACGGGGGACGGATCTCTTCCGAGTGGTTCTTCGCGAAAGCGCTGCAGATCCTCGACGAGGCGCCGGACGTCTACGCGCGCGCGGATCGGCTGATCGAGGCGGCCGACTGGGCCGTCTGGCAACTCACCGGCGTCGAGACGCGCAACACCTGCACGGCCGGCTACAAGGCGATGTGGTCGAAGCGCGACGGGTTCCCCGCCGACGCCTACTTCGCCGCCTTGGACCCGAGGTTCGCGCACGTCGTCGACGAGAAGATGTCGCGGCAGCTCGCGCCCATCGGCACCCGCGCGGGCGGATTGAGCCCGCAGGCCGCCGCCTGGACGGGCCTCGCGCCCGGGACGCCGGTTGCCGTCGCGAACGTCGACGCTCACGTCTCGACGCCGGCGGTCACCGTCACCGAGCCCGGGACGCTCGTCGCGATCATGGGCACGAGCATCTGCCACATCCTCCTCGGCCCCGAGTTCGCGGACATCGACGGCATGTGCGGCGTCGTCGAGGACGGCGTCGTGCCGGGCCTCTACGGCTACGAGGCGGGCCAGTCTGCCGTCGGCGACATCTTCGCCTGGTTCGTCGAGCGCTCGGTGCCCCCTGAGTACCACGAAGCGGCCCGGCGGCGCGGGATCGACGTGCACGACGTGCTGGCTGAGGCGGCGGCCGCGCTGCGGCCGGGCGAGAGCGGCCTGCTCGCGCTCGACTGGTGGAACGGGAATCGCTCGGTGCTCGTCAGTCGACGCCGACCTCCGTGGTCTGCTCGTGGGGATGACGCTCGCCACGCGGCCGCCGGAGATCTACCGCGCGCTGATCGAGGCGACCGCGTTCGGGACGCGGGTCATCATCGACGCCTTTGAGAAGGCCGGCGTCCCCGTCGACGGGATCGTCGCCTGCGGCGGCCTGCCGGAGCGCAAACCGCTGCTGATGCAGATCTACGCGGACGTGACCGGACGCGAGCTCGCCGTCGCCGCGTCCAGGCAGGCGCCCGCGCTCGGCTCGGCGATGTTCGGAGCCGTCGCGGCCGGGGCCGCTGCCGGCGGGTACGACACGATCGTCGACGCGTCGCGGAAGATGGCGCACCTGAGCGGCACGACCTACAAGCCGAACGCGGCGCACCGGGAGACCTACGAGGCGCTCTACCGGGAGTATGTCCGCCTCCACGACCTCTTCGGTCGCGGCGGCGACGACGTCATGCGGCGGCTGAAGCGCATCCAGCTCGACGCCGCCCGCGCCGCCTTGACGCGCTAGCGATGGAGCCGTCGATTGCGAGCCGGCCGTTTCGGACGACTCCGGCGGGCGAGACGGTCGACCTCTACACGCTGACGGACTCGAGCGGGATCGAGGTGTCCGTCATGACCTACGGAGCGGCCGTGCAGCAGCCGACCGGCTGCCCCGCGCCTGTTGGCCACCCGCCGCGTGCGGCTCCTAGAATCGCTGCGTGTCCGGCGGAAAGGCACGAGCGAGCGCGGGGCGGGCGTAGACTCGAGCGGGCGCGCTCGATTCGAGAGCGACGCTGCCGCACATCGAATCATGGGAAGCCGTGACTGCGTCCTCGTACGCCTCCGTAGATGCCGCTGACGACGTGCCGGAGGCTGTGGTCGCCGGTCATGTCTCCCTGGACGTGTTCCCCGTGCTGCAAGGGCCCGTGAGGCTCGAACCCGGACGGCTCGTCGTCGTCGGTCCGGCCGTGATGTCGACCGGCGGCGCCGTTGCGAACACCGGCGTAGCGCTGCACCGTCTCGGTGTCCGCGTACGGTTGGTCGCCAAGATCGGAGCCGACCTGTTCGGCCGGGCCGTGCTCGATGCCCTCGCGGAGCACGGCGAACGCCTCGCCGACGACCTGATCGTCTCGGCGGAGGAGGCTACGAGCTACACGATCGTCATCAACCCGCCCGGCGTCGACCGAAGCTTCCTCCACTGCCCCGGAGCCAACCAGACGTTCTCTGCGCAAGACGTTCCGTATGAGAAGCTGGAGGGCGTTCGCCTGTTTCACTTCGGCTATCCGCCGCTGATGCCGGCGATGTACGCGAACGGGGGCGCACAACTACGGGACATGTTCGCGCGGGTGCACGAGCGGGGACCGGCGACGTCGCTGGACGTTTGCCAGCCCGATCCCGAGGGCGAAGCCGGTCGCGTGGACTGGCAGGAGGTGCTGGCCCAGGCGCTTCCGTTCGTGGACGTCTTCGCGCCCAGCATCGACGACTTGTTGTTCATGCTCGACCCGCAGGCGCGTGAGCGGCTGC
>DATEXK010000091.1:0-5120 GCA_035257065.1 Gaiellaceae bacterium
GCCCGCGCACGGTGAACTTACGGTAGTGGCTCTTCTTCGCGACGCCGTCCTCGAAGACGACCATCGATCCGACGATCTCCTGGCCCTGGATGTTCGAGATGTCGAAGCACTCGATCCGGATCGGCAGCGACTCGAGGTTCAGCGCTTCGCGCAGCTCCTCGAGCGATTCGACGCGGCGCAGCTTCTTCTGCTCGCTCTGCGCCTGGTCGGTGGAGAGCGCGTGCAGGGCGTTCTCGTCGGCGAGCTCCTGCAGGCGGCGTTTCTCTCCGCGCTCCGCCGTTCGCACCTCGACGCGCGCACCGCGCTTCTCCGAGAGGAACTCGGCGAGCGCCGAGAGGTCGCCCGCGTCGCGGGGCACCACGATCTGCGGCGGCACGCTCGGCGCCGACCCGTAGTACTCGAGGCTGAACGCCTCGAGCACCGTCGTCAGGTCCTGCCCGCCGACGTTCTCGAGGTGGAACGAGTGCCGGTCGACCAGCTTGCCTCCGCGCAGCGGGAAGATCTGCACCACCGCGCGGTCGCCTTCGGCCGCGAACCCGATCACGTCGACGGTGCCGACCGACTGACGGTCGGCGCCCTGGCGCTCGACGAGGTGCTGCACCGCGTTCAGCCGGTTGCGGTAGCGCGCAGCTTCTTCGTACCGCTCGTCCTCGGCCGCCGCGCGCATCTTCTGCTCGAGCTCACGCTGAACCGGCTTCACGTTGCCGGAAAGGAACTCGATCACGCTGTCGATGATCGCGCGGTAGTCCTCCTGCGAGACGTAGCCGACACAGGGCGCCAGGCACCGCTCGATGTGGTAGTCGAGGCAGGGGATCCCGGAGTGACGCCCAGGCTTGGGGCCCTCGCACGGCCGGTAGGGGAACACGCGGTTCAGGACGTCGAGCGTCTCGCGCACCTTCTTCGCGTTCGCGTACGGGCCGAAGTACCAGACGCCCGGCCGGTGCCGCTCTCGTGTGAACATCACGCGGGGGTACTCGTCGTCCACCGTGACCGCGATGTACGGGAACGACTTGTCGTCACGGAGCCGTACGTTGAACGGCGGGCGGTGTCGCTTGACGAGGTTCTGCTCGAGGTGCAGCGCCTCGACCTCGCTGCCGGTGACGATCACCTCGATGTCGGCGACCCGGGACGGAAGCAGCTGGATGGTGACCCGGCTGTCGGGCGATTTCTGGAAGTACGAGCGAACGCGCGAGCGGAGCGTCTTCGCCTTGCCGACGTAGAGAACCTTGCCGGCGTCGTCGCGGAAGAGGTACACGCCCGGCTTCGCCGGGAGGGTCTTCAGCTGGCTTTCGACACGACCGGACGCCACGTTCCAACCGTAGCCTGGCCCGAGGTCTGACCACTACCATTGACCGCGTGGAGGGCCAGTACGTCGCATACACCTTCTATCGGGTCGATCCGGCCTGGCGGCGGCTGCCGGTGGACGAGCGGCAGGCGGGCAAGGACGCCTTCGCCGACGTGATCGAGGAGCACGCCGATCGCTTCGAACACCTTCGCGCCTACACGACGACGGGCGTGCGACCGGAGACCGATTTCTTCCTCTGGAAGATCTCCGACCGGTACGAGGCGCTCGGCGAGCTCGGCGCAGCGCTGAACGGGACGCCGCTCGCCGGCTGGCTCGAGACGCCGTACTCGTACCTCGCGACGACGAAAGCCTCGCAGTACACGAGCGCCCGGCGCGCGCGGAAGATCACGCCGCAGGGATCGCCGTACCTCGTCGTCTACCCGTTCGAGAAGACCCGGCCGTGGTACGCGCTGCCGCCCGAGGACCGCCAGCGCGCGATGGACGAGCACATCACGATCGGCCGCGAGGAGTTCCCGGGCATCAAGAACCACACCACCTACTCGTTCGGGATCGACGACCAGGAGTTCATGACGGCATTCGAGTGCGAGGAGCCAGCCGACTTCATGCACCTGATGCTCCGGCTGCGCGAGAGCGAAGCCTCCGCCTACACCCTGCGCGACACGCCGATCTTCGTCGGCCAGCACGTCGCGATCCGCGAGGCCCTCGCGGCGCTCGACGGCGCCACGGCCCGCATCGAAGCCTGAGACCCTCAGGAGGGTTTGGTAGCCCCTCGTTCGCTAGGCGAGGTGGTGCTGGTCGTACCAGGTTCGCCACATGGCGAGCCCACAGAACACGAGCACGGCGACGAACGCAATCACCTGCAGGCCTCTCGCTCCGCCGTACCAGTCCAGGACGAGATCGGCGACCGCCAGGACTGCCGCGCCGTAGAACACGATGCGCGGGCGCAGCCGCCACAGCCCGATCTCCGCGCGGCGCTCGCGCCACATCCGGTACACGACGAACACGATCGCGATCAGGAAGGCGATCCGCGCGAGGACGAGCAACGCGCCGAGGCTCGCCTCCAGCTGGAACGCGACCACCGCGGCGACGATCGCGAGGATGATCAGGAACCCGCGCAGCGTCGGGTTCATGTTGGAGAAGAAGGCTTTCATGTACCGGTCATGTACGCCCGCACGGCGAGCGCTCCTGCCACCAGGGTAGCCCCGGCGAACCAGGCGAGCCGCGCGCGCCGGTCGGCCGGCGCATAGAGCCAGGGCGCGAGCACCGCCGCGAGCGCGAGCGACCCGTACAGGTAGTGCAGCCGATGTGGCGAGCGGTGGTGCTCGGAGAGCAGGAGCAGCCCGAGCCCGACCTGCCCCACGATGAGCGTCTGCGCGAGCGCGAGGAGGTGCGTGACGAACCCGCGCGGCTCCCGCCGGCGGTAGTACGCGACTCCGGCAAACAGCCCCGCGCCCCAGGTGACGCCCAGGACGAGGAATGCGACGGTGTGGTGAGCCGTTAGCATCGTGGCCCGAACGCTATAGAGAGGAACAGATGATCGAGGAAGGCAAGCCGGCACCGGACTTCGAGCTCAAGAGCGACAGCGGCGAGACGATCAAGCTCTCGGAGCTGCGCGGAAAGCCCGTTGTCCTCTACTTCTATCCCAAGGACAGCTAAAGGCTTTGCCCTTGATCGACGGCGCTGACCTCCACCGCCCGTTCGCGGCCTACGATTCGTTCGAGCTCGTGGTCAGTGCGATCCTTCGGGCGGCCCTCGTGCAGGTACCTGAGGCGAAGCGGAAGGGCAACAACGCCGTGCTCTATAAGCGATTCGTCGTCGAGCACTTCCCTGAGCATCGCGGGTATGGCGATGAGGCGTATGCAGAGCAGCTCTGGGATTTCCGGTGCGCCTTCGTGAAAGACAAGCGGACCGGCCCGTTCGTGCTCATCCACAACAGCCCTGGCGACCATCTCCAACCGAGTGCGGATGGTCGGTCGATGCTCAACCTCGAGAGCCTCATTGACGACTTTCGCGCCGCGGTGGATGACCTAGCGGGAATCTTGCGGGCGAGCACCGTAATGCGGGCAGTCGCGGCGTCCGAGGTCGCTCTACGGCAGGTCACGGTCACCGCGCCTCATGACGGATCGGCGAGTCCGTCTCTGACGCATAACCCGACAACGGTCAGGCTCATAACTGGTGGCGCGAACGCAGCCAGCGGCACCAAATAAGGTGAGGTTCGGGGGCCTCAGGCGGCTAGAAGAGCTGGTTCGCGGGCCGCCGTGCCATGCTGTCCGGCTGGTAGCGCCACGTCAGGAACGGAGCGGGCCGAAACCCGCTCGTTCCGTGTTCGTGGTGTCCGTCCAGGCTGTTTCGGCACGTTCGTTTGGAGCGCGTTAGCAGCCGGCGCGCTTCCGAGCAATGAGCTCGAGCGCCCGCTTGATCGCGTCGTCGAAGGGTCGCGGACGCGTCGGATCGAGCCGTTGCGACGTCTCCTCGGTAGCCCACTCCTGGGAATCACTTTGGAGCTCGACCATTGCGATTCCGTCGCCGGAGACATGGAAGTGGACCCGGTCTACATCGTCGGCCACGAGCCGTTTCAGCAGATGCGCCACGTCGCGTTCAGGCCAGTGCTCCTCACTGATCACAGCCGCGACCCATGCGGGTGCCACGTCGCTCAAGACCCAAGGTGCGCAGTCGTTAGCGAGGGGCACCGACGGTGAATGCCTCCCTGCCTGGCCCCGGCGCTCGCGCATCAAGAAGCGACGCCAGAAGTTGGGCCTGCGTGTTCTCGAGAGCCTCAATGAGTTGCCCCACCGTGTAATCGCCGCCTTCTTCGTGGCGCAAAGAGGCCAGGATGCTTTCGATGGTGGCGAGCGCGACACGCCGCTCGTCAGAAGAACGCAATCCCATAGGTAGGCCGATTCTACGCGAGGCAGCCCCAAATCCAAACCCGGACGCCAGTCCGACCATGCGGTCTCTTTCGCGCATGGCTCGAATCTCCCTCTCGCCCGCGCCGTAGTTTTTCGAGGAGCGAACGTCATAGTCTCTGGCTGTGTGGATTGAGCCCATGTGCGAGATACGACGAGTTTCGTCGCCTGCGGTTGTGGCCTCCGAGACATCCTTACAACTTCGAGCGGCCAGACTGGCGCGCGCCGCTCGCGAAGCGGGCCGCTGCACCACCTAATCGGTGACAGGTCAAGCGGGTTTTCCACGGGTTACTGGATGACCGCGGCCCGATACGGGTCGGGGCGGCGATGCAGGCGTCTCCTCTGCTTTCTCATGGGCCACAAGCCCGGTAAGCCCGTGGCCATAATGGGCGTCTGGGTGAGTACCTGCACGCGCTGCGAACGCGCGATCTGACCCGCGTTCGCCGCGCCCGGAATGACCGATTTAACGCGCCGGGGTCGGCCGGCTGCGCTGCATCTTGCACGCGCAAGCGGCTCCGATTGAGAGCCGCTTGCTGGGAGGTAACCGATTGGCCTGTCGGGTTGCGCTCTTGTGCGGTGTGCCCGAACACGGCCGGTGGTGTTAACGAGAGTCTGTCCCAATCGCGGCGGCTGGATAACGCCAATCCGGCTAGCGTTCCACACGCCGCCGGTCGTGCCTCGATTGAGGGACAGGGGCCAGGATCTACCGGGAAGAAAGTCGATGACTCTCAGAACAGCCAGTTGAGCCTCTGCACCCAAGGCCTCAAACTGCGCAGTGTGACCTACTGCCTGTCCTGCGCCGAGTGCCCCGCAGTCAGCGACGAAACCACGCGAGGCTGGCGTGGCTTCCTCACTGACGACGAGTACGAGCCGGCGGAGGTCGCGATCCTCTGTCCGGAATGTGCGGA
>DATEXK010000092.1:0-15621 GCA_035257065.1 Gaiellaceae bacterium
CAGAGAATGCCGGCGACGATCCAGAAGCGCACCATGATCTTCGTCTCGGACCAGGCCTTCATCTCGAAGTGATGATGGATCGGCGTCATCAGGAACACGCGCCGCCCGAGGTACTTGAAGGTGAAGACCTGAATCATCACGGAGAGCGCCTCAATCACGAAGATGCCGCCGATGAACGGCAGAAGCAGCTCCGTCTTCGTCATGATCGCGAACGTCGCAATCGCGCCGCCGAAGGCCATCGAGCCGGTGTCGCCCATAAAGACCTCGGCCGGGAACGCGTTGTACCAGAGGAATCCGATCGACGCCCCGATGAGTGCGGCGCCGATGATCGCAAGGTCGAGCGTCGTCAGGTTGCGCTGGGCCGGGTGCGGGCTCGAGCGGACGAACGAGACGACCATCATCGCAGTGAACGTGAACAGGGCGATGATCCCCGTGCCGGCCGCGAGACCATCGATGCCGTCCGCGAGGTTCGTCGCGTTCGACGCGCCCGCGATGATCAGGAACAGAAACAGGTACCACCCATAGGAGAGCGGAACCGTGACGTCGGCGACCGGGATGTACACGTGCGTGCTCAAGCGGAGGTGATGCGCGACGATCGCGACGACGACGGTCACGCCCGCGAGCAGCAGCATCTTCCAGCGCCCGCTGAGCCCGAGCGAGCGGGCCCGGGTCAACTTTACGAAGTCGTCCAGGAAGCCGATGGCGCCGCACGCGAGCGTCACGAACAGGACGGTCAGCCCCTGCAAACGGAAGTGCGTCATCGGGAGGAAGCCGATGGTCGCCGCGAAGAGGATCAAGAGCCCGCCCATCGTCGGCGTTCCCTGCTTGGACGAGTGATGTTGTGGGCCCTCCTCGCGAATGTGCTGGCCGAACTCGTTCTTACGCAAGAACGCGATGAATCTCGGGCCGATGACGATCGACACGATCAACGCGATCAGGCCGGCGATGAGGACTCGGGTCACTGCGCCGTCACCCCGACGAGCGCGTCGGCGACGACTTCGAGCCCGACGGCGCGCGACGCTTTCACGAGCACCGTGTCGCCCGCGACGACGACGGTTCGTGCGAGCTCGATCGCGGCGGCCGCATCTGGCGCCCACGCGTCGGGCTCGTAGCGGCGGCTGAGCTTCCCGACGCCGACCACGACGTCGACGCCGAGCTCGCGGGCGAAGGCCCCGACCTCGTCGTGGAAGCGCGGAGCGTCGATGCCGAGCTCCGCCATCTCGCCGAGCACTGCGACCGTGCGCCTCTCGCCCGCCCGCTCGACGAGATGCTCGAGCGCTGCGCGCATCGACGCTGGATTCGCGTTGTAGGCGTCGTTGATCAGCAGGCCGCCGCCGGGGAGCGGCGACTCCTCGCAGCGCCAGCGCGAGAACGGGACCTCGACGAGCTCCTCGGGCAGCGGCAGGCCGAGCGCGTCGACCACCGTCAGTGCGGCAACGGCGTTCGCCGCCTGGTGCCGCGCCGTAAACGAGAACGGGATCTCTGCCCCGCCGAAGCGCACATACACGACCCCGTCACGGATCTCGACGTCCGGCTTCGGGAACCGCCGCACGTCGAGGCCGTCGGGCACGAACGGCTCGAGCTCAGGCGAATCCTCGGGAATCACGCCGATGCCGCCCGGCGGAAGAGCCTGCAGCAACTCTGCTTTCGCCTGGGCCACGCGCTCAATCGTGCCCAGACGCTCCAGATGGACCGGGCCGATGTTCGTGATTACCCCGACGTCGGGCAGCGCGGCCGCGCAGAGCGCCGCGATCTCGCCCAGCCCGCGCATGCCCATCTCGACGATCAGCAGCTCGGTGTCCGGCTCGAGGCGAGTCAGCGTGAGCGGCAGCCCGATCTCGTTGTTGTGACCCTCCTCAGCCGCGACGGTGCGTGCGACCGGGCGGCACAGCGCCGCGAGAATGTCCTTCGTCGACGTCTTGCCGCTGGAGCCGGTGATCGCGACGACGCGCGCATCGCTGCGGTCTCGCACTGCGCGCCCGAGGCTCGCCATGGCGGCGAACTCGTCGTCGGGCACGAGCGTCGCCGCCGCGCCGCGCGCGCGTGCCTCCTCGATGTACGCGACACCGCCGCCGAGCGCGACAAAGAGGTCGCCTGGCCCGACCCGGCGCGAGTCGATCTCGATACCGGTGATGGTGTCCGCGTTCCCGTCCAGGCAACCGAGAGACCGCACGTCGTCGAGAGCCAGCGGGATCACGTGCGCGCAGCCAGTGTCCGCAGCGCGTCGCGCGCCGCCTCGCGGTCGTCGAAGGCGACGGTGCGGTCGGCGAGCTGCTGGCCCTGCTCTGCGCCTTTCCCCGCGATCAGCACGACGTCGCCTTCGCGCGCGCGCTCGATTGCACGGGAGATCGCCGCGGCGCGGTCAGGCTCGACATCGACGTCGCCCACGACGCCCGCAACGATCTCGTCGATGATCGTCTGCGGATCCTCGCTGCGCGGGTTGTCGGACGTGACGATCGTGAGGTCGGCAAGCTCTGACGCAAGTCTGCCCATCAGGGGTCGCTTCCCGCGGTCGCGGTCGCCGCCGGCGCCGACGACGCAGATCACGCGTCCATCAGCGACCAGGTCGCGCGCCGCCCGCAGGACGTTCTCGAGCGCGCCCGGCTTGTGTGCGTAGTCGACGATCACCGTGAACGGCTGCCCCTCGTCGATCGCCTCGAATCTGCCGGGCACGCCGCGCACCGACTCGATGCCGCGCGCGATCGCATCGTCGGCGATACCGAGCAGCCGCCCCGCAGCAAGTGCACCGAGCGCATTCTCCATGTTGAAGCGACCGCGCAGCTTCACGTCGATCCCGGCCAGCGCCTGCGGGCCGATCTCCGCGTCGTCCGCGAAGCCGAACGTGAGCGCGTCAGGGAGGTCCTGCGCGAGCCTGCGTCCGTAGGGGTCGGCGACGTTCACCGCCGCCGGCGGCCCCCCTTCGAGGAAGAGCCGGCGCTTCGCCTGGAAGTACGACTCCATGTCGCCGTGGAAGTCGAGATGGTCCTGGCTGAGATTCGTGAAGACGAGCGCGGCGAAGCGCACGCGGTCGAGGCGGTGGAGCTCAGAGGCATGCGACGAAGCCTCCATCGCGCACGAGCGGTCGCCCACATCGAGCATCTCGCGGAAGAGCCGCTGCAGATCGATCGCCTCGGGCGTCGTGCGCTGCACGCCACGCCGCTCACCGCCGATCCGCGCCTCGACGGTTCCGAGCAGCCCCGGCCGCCGTCCGGCGGCAGCGAGCATCGCGAAGAGCAGGAACGTCGTCGTGGTCTTGCCGCTCGTACCGGTCACGCCGACGACCTGGAGCTCTTCGGTGGGCCGCTCGAAGAACTCGTCCGCCGCGACGGCCATCGCCGCACGCGCGTCGGGCACGACGACCTGCGGCGCATCAACCTCGAGCGGCCGCTCGACGACGAGCGCCACGGCGCCGCGCTCCACCGCCTCGGCAGCGAAATCGTGCCCATCGGCCTGCCTGCCGGGCACACAGAAGAAGACGGCCCCAGGTGTGACCGTCCGCGCGTCGTAGGCAAGGTCGCGAATCTCGACCGGAGCCCGACCAACGACCTCAGTCACCCCGAGTGCCGCGGCGAGGCGCTCCAGATCCATCATCGGGGGGCGAGTCTACCGTCGGCCACGGACCGCAGCTCACCTCAACTACGTTGAGGCGAGGCCTCGCGACGAACGGCCGCAACCCCTGGGTCACGCCCTATCGGGGTCGTGTGTTGCGCCGCCTACTCGCCTGCGACGTCTCGCCGCAGGAAGACGAGATACGCGCTGAAGAGCGGAACGACGATGTAGATCGCCGAAACCCACGTCGCCCGGACGATCGGCGTCCAGTCCGCCGGGGTGCGGAGGAACCCATGCCAGGCGTCGAACTGCGTGCCGAGAAGGTACGGCCTGATGCTCTCGGTCCCGGGAAGCACGCCGATCAGCTGCATGAACAACGCGAACATGAGCGTGCTCACGACGGACGCCGCCGAGTTTCGCGTGATCGTCGATAGGAGGAGCCCGAACGCGGCGATGCCGGCGAGCGGCAGGACGTACACGCCGAGACTCGCGAACATCAGCCCAAGCCCGCGCCCCGCAGACACCGGCGTCCCGGAGAGAGACGTGAACGAGTGGAATCCCCAGGCGATCGACCCGGCGACGACACCCACGACGCCCATCGCGACGACGACCGCCAACGTGTACGTGAACGCGGCGAGCGCCTTTCCCGCGAACACCTGGCCTCGTTCGCGCGAGCGAGTCAGGATCGTCTTCAGCGTGCCGTTGTGCGTCTCCGACGCGACGATGTCTCCGGCGACGAGCGCGGTTATCAGCGGAAAACCCCAGATCGACATGAAGAGCAGCACGACGAGCGGTGTCACGACTCCAGAGTCGCGGATGTACCGGCCGAGCGGCACGTCGTTCGGGCCTCCCGACTGAACCTCCAACGCGACGACGAAGATGATCGGCACGATCATCGCGGTGAACAGTCCGAGATAGGTGCGCTTCTGCGCGAGCAGCTTCACGAGCTCCCAGCGGTAGACGCGTGCGACGCCGACCATCACGCGACCTCTTCCTGGTCGTGGTCGCTCGAATCGCCGCCGGTCATCCCGAGGAAGAGATCTTCGAGGCTCTGCGTATCAGCCACAAGCTGCGTGATCGCGACCCGGGCGTGGCCGAGAGCCAGCGACAACAACGCGACCGCGTCCTCGTCGGCAGAGAAGCTGATCTCGTCGCCGCCGAGCGTAACGTTGCCCAGGCCGGGCTGGTTCAGGCAGATGGTGCGTGCCCGTTCCGGGTCGCGTGTCTTCAGCCGATAGGAGGTCGTCGCCGTCGCGAGCAGGTCACCGAGCTCTCCCTCGTACACGATGGAACCCTTCCGGATGATCGCGACGCGGTTGCACAACTCCTCGACTTCGTAGAGCAGGTGGCTCGAAAGCATGATGGTGATGCCGTCGCCGGCGAGCCGCCGGATGAGGTCGCGCATGTCGCGCATGCCCGCAGGATCGAGCCCGGTTGCAGGCTCGTCGAGCAAGAGGAGGCGCGGCTCCCGTAAGAGCGCCGCAGCGATTCCGAGACGCTGCCGCATACCGTGTGAGTAGCCGCCGACGCGATCCTTGGCGCGGTCGCGCAGCTCCACCGTCTCGAGCACCTCTTCGATGCGGGAGCTCGAGCTCGGCTCGTCGTAGTCGGCGAGCAGCCGAAGGTTCTTCCGGCCGGAGAGATAGGGATAGAAGCGCGGTCCCTCCACGAAGCCGGCGACTCCTTCGAGCGCCTTCACGCCGTCGACGAGCGGATCGCACCCGAAGAGCTTTGCGCTCCCCTCCGTCGGCCGGATGAGCCCGAGCATCATGCGCAGCGACGTCGTCTTCCCCGCGCCGTTCGGACCGAGATAGCCAAAGACGTCGCCGGGCTCGACCGTGAGGTCTACCCCGGCGACGGCGACGACGTCTCCGTAGCGCTTGACGAGCCCTCGTGCGACGACGGGCTGCCCGTCGCTCATTTCAGCTCGCGTGCCGCGGACTCCGCAGCTGCGGGCGGGAGCGATCCGGCGAGGACGAGAGAGCGACCCTCCTGCTGCCACTCGAGCACGGTGCCGAGCTGTGTTGCGAGCTCGTGCGCTGTCAAGCCGTTCAACGCTACGGTCGGCAGGCCTGAGAGCATGCTGGTCTTCGTGGCACTGTCAGCCTTCCGCTCGACGACGACCATCGCCCCAAGACCCTGCCCGTAGACAACGAGCGCAGCGTCCTTGCCGACGAGCCGGACGGTCTGGCGGGGAAGGCCCACGAGCGTGTCCGGTGCGGCTACCGGGAAGTCGACCGCGGCCTGCACGGCGTCGAGGCCCGTCACTTGAGTGGACGTACCGGTCGAGCCGCTCTGATCATGGCTGGAGGCGGCCGAGCTGAGATCGACGACCTTCGCACCGGCGGGTGGGCTGACGTTCACGTCGGACGCCGAGATCGCGCCGTACGAGATGTTCGTCGCTTCGAGCGCGAGTGCCGGCGTCGAGCTGCCCTGCGCATAGATCGCGATGCGGAGGGGCACGCCGCGCGCGGCGTCGAAGGCGAGCTGTGCGGATCCGAGCAGCCCGCCGTCGTGCTTCGGCGAGACGGTCACGGTGTACGCAGGCTGGTTGCCGACGTTGTCCGGCTGCGCATCCGAGACGGTCGCCTGCTTCGAGAGGTCGGCCAGGAGCTTCGTGATCTCCGAAAGCTGCGGCGGCGTTCCCTTGTCCGCGCCGCTCGTCGACGAGGACTGCTTCGGCAGCGTGAACGAGTAGACCGTATTCGACGTCGCGTCGTAGGCGGTGACCTTGTCGCCGTTCCAGACGATCTGCACGTCACCTGCGCTCGACTGCAGTTCGAGACGGCCGCGCCCGTCGTTCGTCGCCCAGAGGCGGCCGGTCGCGCCCGTCAAGAGCGCCGATCCGGCGGCGCCTGTCAGGGCGCCCGACGGGAAGAGCTTGTTCGTGAAGGTGATGTCCGCGGCGATCCCATCAGGCGCCGGGCCGGAGAGTGCGTCGTGGATCGCGTTCGCAAGCGGCTTCGCCGGCGGGGTCGGTCCACCGCCGCCGGACGCGGCGACCGCCAGCGCGGCGCTCCCCGCGACGAGCACAGCGAAGAGAGCGATGAGCGTGACGAGGCGTTTGGTCGAGAGGGAACGAAACAGCTTCACGGTGATCCTTTCTCTGGTTCTTCCTCTCCCGTTCTACCGTCAGAGCTTGAAAAGTCTCTGAGAGCGGGCAGTTCGATCGTGAACCGCGCCCCGTCCGCGTACGCACGGCCTCCATGCCGCTCGGCGGTTGCCCGCACGATCGCGAGGCCGAGCCCGGAACCCGGGCGCTCGGAACCCCGGCGCCAGAAACGTTGGAAGGCAAGCTTGGCTTCCTCCGGGCGGAGGCCGCGACCCTCGTCGGCGACGCTGAGTCTGACCAGATCTCCGGCCCGGTCGAGACCGATGACGATCCGTCCACGGGCGGGTCCATGCACCCGGGCGTTCTGGAGGAGGTTCTCGAGCGCGCGCTCGAGCGAAGCCGCATCGCCTTGCACGGATACCGGCTCCGGCGCGACGACGTCGACGCGGTCGTCGGCGTGCGCCGCCTCCGCAGCCAGGAGGTCGAGGCGCACGACCTTCGTCGGCGGGTTCGCCGATTCTTCCCGTGAGAGCGTCAGCAATGCATCTGCTAGCTGTGCAAGTCGCTCTGCGTCCCGCTCGACATCGGCGAGCACCTCGGGCGTCGCCCCGTGACGCATCAAATAGTCGACGTTGCCACGCAGCGCGGTCAGCGGCGTTCGCAGCTCATGCGATGCGTCGGCGAGGAAACGTCGTTCGAGGTCCCGTGACCGCTCGAGGCTCGCGAGCATCGCGTTCAGCGTCTCGGCGAGGCGTCCGACCTCGTCGTTCGTTCCGGGCAGGGGCAAACGGCGGCGCGGATCGCCCGTGCGTTCGACGTCGGTGGCGGCGTCGGCGAGACGCGTGACGGGCCGGAGTGCGCGCCGGAGCAGGACGAACACACCGAGAGCCGCGAGCGCCGCCGCGACGACACCCGCCAGCGCGAGGAACAGATGGAGGTTCCCGAGCGTGCGCTGCATGTCCCGCTCCGACGCCGCCACCACCACTGCGCCTCCGGCGGCTGGACCTCCGAAGTCGGCGAGCGGCGCTACGAACAACCGCAACCGTTCTCCGTTCGCCTCCTCGGTCGCGTATGTGCCCCGCCCACTCGCGATCGCCTCCGCCCCAAGTTCCCGCGCAGGGAGCACCCGTCCTCCGAGCGACAGCGACCTCGCGACGATGCGGCCCCGCCGATCGAGCACTTCAACCCGCAACTGCGTCCCGCCGAGGGTCGTGTCGAGCGCGCCCGCTCTCGTCAGCAGCGCGGGAGCCGACGCACTCAGCTGCGAAACCTCGATTGCGCGTTGGCGCAGCGACCGGTCAAGAGAACGATGGAGATCGCGCGACGCGAGGACATCCACGCCGGCGCCGACGACGACGACCGCCAACACGATCCCGCCGACCGCCGCGAGCACCGAACGGCCGAGCAGCGAGCGCACCGTCAACGCCCCAGAACGAAGCCCGAGCCGCGCACGGTCTCGATCAGGGACGGCTCACCGAGCTTCCGGCGGAGATACGAGATGTAGCGATCGACACTGTTCGCACTCGCCGCATGCGTGCTGCCCCACACCCGCGCAAGCGCAGTCTCACGCGTCACGACCTGGCGCTGGTTGCGGAGAAGCAGCTCGAGCAGATCAGCTTCACGCGAGCTCAACGCGATCTCGCGACCCTTTCGCCGAGCCGTACGCGTTGCGACGTCGAACACCAGATCGCCGCACGCCAGGACATCGGCCGGCTCGCGACCACGACGGAGCAGAGCGCGCACCCTCGCGAGCAACTCCTCCGTCGCGAACGGCTTCACGAGATAGTCGTCAGCGCCCGCATCGAGGCCGTCCACTCGATCCGAGACAGCGTCCCGCGCGGTCAAGAGCAGAATCGGCGTCGCGAGACCGCGGGCACGCGCACGTCGGCACACCGCGAGCCCGTCGACTCCGGGCATCCCGACGTCCAGCACCAGCAAGTCCGGCACCGACCGCTCGATGGCCGCCAACGCGCCGCCACCGTCGACGGCTACCGCGACCTCGTAGCCCTCAGCAACGAGCGTGCGCTCGAGCATTCGGCGGATCGGCGCGTCGTCGTCCACGACGAGGATCGCCTCCGTCATGCCGGCCACGATAGCCCGAGCGTGGTCGATCGCCTCTGTGCGGGCTCACCTCAACGGCTGGTCAGGCGGAACCTCGAGGTACTGGAGGTCGAAGGCCGCAATCTGTGCGAACGCGGGCGCGGCGACGACGCCGCCGAAGATCGCAAGGTGCGGCTCGTCGACCGTCACGAGGATCACGAGCCGGGGATGGCTTGCCGGGACCATCCCTACGAAGGTCGCGACGTACTTGCCCACCGCGTAGCCACCGTTCGGGCTCGGCTTCTGCGCGGTGCCCGTCTTGCCGGCGACGCTGTAGCCGGGAACGCTTGCCGCGGCTCCGGTGCCCGTGTCGGAGACGACGCCTTTCAGCATCGTCAGCAGCTCCCGGTCGACGCCGGTCGAGAGGATGCGCCGCGTGCGGATCGGCGCCGCCTTTTCGCCCTGCACGTGGTCGACAAGATGCGGCTGCTTCCAGACGCCGCGATTGGCGATCGCCCCATAGACGGAGGCGAGCTGGATCGCGGTGACGGAGACGCCCTGGCCGATCGGCACGTTCCCGATCGTCGACCCCGACCAGTAGGACGGCAGGAGCCCCGCGCTCTCGCCCGGGAGGTCGATACCGGTCTGCTTGCCGAAGCCGAACTGGTCGATCCAGCGCTTGAGATGCGTCTCACCGAGACGCGTTCGCGCGATCGTCACCGTGCCGACGTTCGACGAGCGCTGCAGGATCTGCGACACGGTCATCGTCTCGGTGCCGCGCACCTCGGCGTCGTGGATGACGCGGTCGGCGACCTGGATCGAGTACGGCAGCGTGAACGTCGTCTTAGGCGTGACGAGTCCCTCCGACAGTGCGCCCGCAATCGTCACGACCTTGAACACGGACCCCGGCTCGAACACATCGCTTACCGCCGCGTCACCTTGCAAGCCCTTCGTCGCGACCTGGTTGGCGTCGTAGCCCGGCTGCATCGCCATGGCAAGCACACCGCCGGTCATCGGATCGAGCACGATCGCCGTGGCGCTCTTCGCGTGCCATTGCGCGACGGTCGCGCGCAGCACCTGCTCCGCGTTCGCCTGGATCGTGTGGTCGAGCGTCAGGAACGCGGCCTTGCCGTCGCGCGCCGGCACGACGCTCTGAATCGCGATCGGGCGCCCGATCGGATCGCGGATGACCGTCTGGCTGCCTGCCGCGCCGGTGAGCTGGGGATCGAGCTCGAGCTCGAGCCCGGAGAGCCCCTTGTTGTCGATGCCGGCATACCCGAGCACCTGCGCCGCGAGTGAGCCCTGCGGGTACGAGCGACGCTCCTCGCCGTAGAAATGGAGGCCCGGAAGCTTCTTGCGCGCCAGTACGGTTGCGAGCTTCGGCGACGCCTTCCGCTCGACGTAGGCGAAATGCGTGTCGCGGGTCGCGAGCGCCGCGAACACATCTTTCGGCTTCAGTCCCAGCACCCGTGCGGCGGTGACCGCCTCGGTACGCGGATGCGTCACCTCGTGCGGGTCGGCGTACACCGTCGTCGCCTGCTCGCCCAATGCGAGCGGCGTTCCCATCGCGTCGAAGATCGTGCCGCGGCCCGCCGGCAGGATGACGGTCGCCTTCGTCTGCGCCTGCGCGAACGACGAGAGCGACGCCGCGCGCACCGTCGCGATCCACGTCGCACGCCCGAGCAACACGCCGAACACCACGAGGATCGCGAGCAGCAGAAGACGGATGCGCGAATTCACGACTCGCGCCATGGGCTACTTCTGCCCGAGGTCGAGGTAGCTCGTGCCGGTCGCCTGCGCCGGGACGAGCCCGAGCTTGAGTGCGGTCGACTCGATGAGACGCGCCGACGCCGCGCTCGACACCTGGGACGAGAGCGCCGCGTTCTCCGCACGCAACTGCAACTCCGTCGTGTCGAGCTTGTTGACGGTCATGTTCGCGCGCAGCACCGCAACATTGAGCGCGACGATGCCCGTCAGCAACAGCGCGAAGAGCGAGATCCAGACGATGCCGCCGGTGAGCCTGCGCCCGGACGCACGGGCCTGCGGCGCGCGGCGCGCGCTCGGAACCGGCTTCGCGGCAGGTCGCGGCCTGCGCCGTGCAGGTAGAGGCGCGGGCGCCGGAGCAGTTGTGGCGAACCAGTCGACCGCAGCCATTACGCGGGCTCGCCGGCCTTGATCGCGGCACGCAGGCGGGCAGACGCCGACCGCGGATTCGCGGCGACTTCGGATTGGCCGGGGCGAATCGGACGGCGCTCGATCGCGCGTAGCTCCGGCTCGTGACCGCACACGCAGATCGGGAAGTCCGGCGGGCACGTGCAGCCGCGCTCCTTCTCCCGCAGGAACTGCTTCACGATCCGGTCCTCGAGCGAGTGGAACGAGATCACCGCGAGGCGGCCACCGGGACGGAGCATCTCGAGCGCGGCGGGGAGCGCCGCCTCGAGCGAGCCCAGCTCGTCGTTGACCGCGATACGCAGCGCCTGGAAGACGCGCTTGGCCGGGTGCCCCTCGCCGAAGCGCGCGGGCGCCGGAATCGAGCTCTTGATCGTGTCGACGAGCTCGCCCGTGCGCTCGAACGGCTGCTCCTTGCGCCGGCGCGCGATCGCCCTAACGATCTGTTTCGCATAGCGCTCTTCTCCGTAGCGACGGAAGATCGAGACGAGCTCGCGCTCGTCCCACTCGTTGACGATCGCGCGCGCGTCGAGATCCTGCGAGCTGTCCATGCGCATGTCGAGCGGCGCGTCGACGGAATACGAGAATCCCCGCTCCGGGCGGTCGAGCTGCATCGACGAGACGCCGAGGTCGAGCAGGATCGCGTCCGCTTGCACGCCGTTCGCGGCGAGCTGGGGCAGCACGACTCCGAAGTCGCCGCGCAGCAAGCGGGCGTTCACGCCGGCGCGCTTCTCGAGCCGTTCGAAATAGGTGCGTACCGTGGGGTCGCGGTCGACTGCGATCAGCTTGCCGCTGCCCTGCAGATCGTCGACGAGCAGTGCGGCATGACCACCCGCGCCGAAGGTCGCATCGACGACCGTGTCGCCCGGGCGCACGGCGAGAGATTCGCGCACCTCCGCGGCCAGGACGGGAACGTGATCAGTCGCGCTGGGCTGCAAGACGTTCGGCAACATGCTCCGCACTCCCTTCGACCTCGGTCAGCTCGAGCCGCCAGGCGGCGCGATCCCAGATCTCGAGGTGGTCGTGGACGCCCGCGACCGTGACGTCGCGGCCGAGCTTGGCGTGCTCCAGCAACGCGGCGGGGATCCCGACGCGGCCCTGCTTGTCGAGCTCGGCCTCCGTCGCGCCCGCGTAGAAGAAGCGCTGCATCCGGCGGCCCTCTTTGCTCAACGGGTCGAGCGTCGCGAGACGCCCCTGGACGAGCGACGTCCAGTCGCCCGGCGTGTAGGCGAAGAGGCAGCCGTCCATACCGCGCGTCACGACGATGCCTTCCGCGAAGGCCTGCCGGAAGCGGGCCGGGAGCGTGAGGCGGTTCTTGTCATCGAGGGTGTGCTCGTACTCGCCAAGAAGCATTGGGGCTAGCCGTCCTTCTCTACCACTTTCTCCCACAATAAACCACATCGACCCACTTGGCAACCCTCTCGCCCCCCGCAGGGGTGATCTTTCGTTCGGCTCGTCGGAGCACGCCCGCCCGGGCGACGCGGCTCAGCGGGCCGAATCGCCGCGCATCAGCCGCACTCGGTCAGCTCTCGTCGAGAGGCGGCCGTCCGTGCCGCCAGCTCCACTCGGTCTGCTCGGTGAAGCGGGACGCCGCCTCTTCGACCGTCAGGTGGATGCCGACGACGTCGGAGACGGCTGCCGCCAGCGCCTGGGCACGAGCCGCCGTCGGCTCGTCGAGCAGGGCCCGGATCTGCTCGAGCAGGCCGGGCGGACGCAGCGGCGCCCGCTCGAGCACGCTCGTGAACCACTTGTGGAAGGGATAGAGCATCCGGTTGTGCGCGAGGATCGCGCGGCCCGCGTAGAGGGCGAGGCGCGACGACGCGTACGCGGCGAGGTAGCGGTCGTCCCGCTTCGCCGCCTCGCTGTGGAACCAGGTCATCAGCATGGCGTGGCCGAGGAAGTTCCGCAGCTTCTCGTCGTGCTCCGCCTCCGGATAGGCGCCCGCCGACCTGACGAGCTCCTCGATGTCGGGCACGCGCGAGAAGACGACGATCGCGTCGGTGAACGCCCAGCGCGTCGGCTCGCTGCCCCGCTCGACCACCTCCGCCAGGAACTCGCGCGAGATGTACTTGCCGTCGAGGTAGCCACCCTCGTAGCCGCCTGCGTCGAGATCCGTGAATGTGACCTGATGCGCGGCCGTGCGCCGCGCGAGCTCCTCGTCGTCCACGACGAGCATCACGTCGAGGTCGGAGTCCGGCCGCGCGAGACCGTGAGCGACCGAGCCGCCGACCAGCAACGCCTCGACCGCGCGATCCGCCGCGAAGCGCTCCGCCACCTCGTCGATGAACCGACGGTGATGCGGCAGCACGACCGTCACCTCCTGCCTCTCCCTCTCGCGCCGTAGAAATACGTGCCTCCGCTGCATTGTGGTCGATTCGCGATTCCGCCTGAGCAAGATCTGTCAGGGCCGCGAAACGCCCGCGGGCAGCGGGAACGCTCTAGGAGGCCGACGCGCGGGCGGCGCGAGCGAGACGGACAACGTCGACGAGCGTCTCGTCCGTCTCGGCGACATCCCGGTCGCGAAGCGTCGCATGGACGCTCCGCCCCGCCGTGTCGAGGTGGAGGGACGCGAGCCGCAGCCGCCGTTGCACCGGGCCTTGCGTGCGCCGAAAGCTCTGAACCTTCGCGAGCGGAACCCACGACGTGATGCGGCGAATGCGCCCGCTCGATGTCACCACGCACGAGTCGGCGCGCCCCCAGGCGAGGAACCGGTAGCGGAGCGGGCTCTTCAGCAGCACGCGTCGCGGCGGAGGGAGCAGCGCCCGCGGGACCTCCGGCAGGATCCGCTCGAGGAGCTCGTCGGCGAGCGCTCTGCTCCCGACGGGAAGAACGGCGCGCAGCTGCTTGCGCTGCGCCTCTCCTTCGCCCTTGCGGCGCTGGCGGCCGGCGACGTCGACCTCGAGGCGGCACCAGCCGAGCCGCCGCCACAGGAAGGGCTCCACCATGCGCACCGCCTGCACGCGGCCCGGTCGAATCGTCTCCGACGTCAGCGCGATGAGACCGGATCGCAGCCGAAGCCCGTCCTGCGCCTCGGCGAGTGTGAAGTGGTACTCCTGGTTGAAGCGGCGCCAGAAGAGCGTGGCCCCCGCGATGATGATCGGCGCGGCACCGCCGCCGAGAATGGCTGTTGCGACAGAACGCGCGGCGACGGCGCCGACGATCAGGCCGGTGAAGATCGCCATCGACAAGAAGCCGATGTCGCTGAGCAGGATCGACGCGACGAGCCGGCCGGTGGGAACGGACGTCAGCACGCTCTCCGCCCCGTCCTCGGTTGCGGCTCCTCCCAGCCCGACCGCCACATCCGGCTCGACGCCGGTGTGAGCGAGCGCGAGCAGCCGCCTCCGCAGGGGCTCGGCGTCGCGCTCGTGCAGATAGGCGAGCCGGGCCGTCGCGCCTGTGCTGCCGGCCATGCGCAGGCGTAGCTCGGCGACGCGAAAGATGCGCGCGAGGCCGGGCCGCACGATGTCGATCGCCTGCACCTGGGCGAGCGGGAAGCGCAGGGATTGCCGACGGATCAGGCCCGTCTCGATCCGGAGATCGTCGTCCTCGACGCGCCAGCGCGTCACGAGCCACGAGACGCAGCCGAGCGCGACGAGGAAGGCGACGAACGCGAACTCGTAGACGGAGCCGGAGGAGCGTCGTCCCGTGAGCACCGACGGCGCGAGGACGATGAAGAGACCGATCGTCGCTCGGCCTGCGCGGACGAGCGGGGACAACGGATGGAGCCGGTGCCAGACCGCCGGCTCGAGCCGGTCGTCGCTCACAGTCCCGCGGCCTGCGACTCGCCCAGCTGGGCGAGTCGATCCCTCAGGCGCGACGCCTCCTCGCGGGCGAGCCCTGGAATGCGCGCGTCGCTGCGTGCAGCCGCCGTATGCAGCCGCACCGTCGCAAGGCCGAACGAGCGCTCGACCGGCCCGGCGGTCACGTCGATGAACTGCATCCGCCCGTAGGGGACGACGGAGAGGCGCGAGAAGAGCACTCCGCGCTGCACGAGCAGGTCTTCCTCTCGCTCCGCATACGACCAGGCGTGCACGCGCCGGCGCACGAAGACCTCTGCTGCAGCGCCAAGCGCAAGCGCGACGGCCGCCGCGATTGCGCCTGCCCACGCACTCGAGAGCGCACCGACGATCCCGACACCCACTGCGGCGCCCAGGGTCACGATCCCGACCTCGAGGCGACGGACGTGGAGCAGGCGCGGCGACGGCCGCCGCCACTCCTCCATCGTTTCGATCTCGTCGCTTGCTTGCACGCCGCGGAGTATGCTCGAACCGCTTCAACGGTCTGCGGCATCTGGACCGCGGCACGGTGCCGATCCAGCTGATGCGGTCGAACGCGGTCGGAGGCCTGGAAGGGCCGATCAGCCGTCGGCACCCGGGTCGGTGAGCTGGCCCGCGTAGGCGCCGCGGCCTGTCATGACCGCTGCGCCGCAGTGGGATCCGAGCGCCACGGCGTCTTCGAGCGACCGGCCCTCCGCGAGGCCGTAGGTCAGGCCCGCGGCAAAGCAGTCTCCGCAGCCGTACGCGTCCTCGATCGGGCCGGGTAGCGTCGCGGCACGGAAGGGCCCGCCCGGCCGCAGCCAGCCGCCGAGTGCGCCCGACGTCGTGACGACGACCTTCGGCGACGGCTCGAGCTCGCCCGGCTCGAACCGCTCTCCGGCGTCTTCACCGCTGCCGACGAGCACGTCGAGCTCCACCGCCCCGCGACGCAGCGTCGCGAGCTCGCGGGAGGTCGCGACGAGCACGCGCGTGCTGCGCGCAGCGCGCAGCGCGGCGACGTCGCCGCTGACAAAGTAGACGGCGTCGCAGCGTGCG
>DATEXK010000093.1:0-7909 GCA_035257065.1 Gaiellaceae bacterium
CTAGAGAAGTCTGTCGCCGGTTACGCGGCGGATCTCGTCGAGCGACGAGATACCGGCGAGCGCGAGGCGGAAGCCGTCCTGCCGGAGCGTCGCCATGCCTTGCGCGGTCGCCTCGGCAAAGATCTCCTCGGTCGAGCCGGACTCGATCAGGCGGCGAAGCCGGCCCTGCACAGTCATGACCTCGTAGAGCGCCACCCGCCCGGAGTACCCCGTCCCGTTGCAGGCGGCACAGCCGACCGCGCGGTGAAGGATCGTTTCGTCGCCGAAGAGCTCGAGGCCCATGTCGAGGAGCTCGGCCTCCTCAGCGTGGTACGACGTCCGGCACTGCACGCACAGCCTGCGCGCGAGGCGCTGCGCGACGATGCAGTTGATCGACGTGGCGAGCAGGCTCGGTTCGACACCCATGTCGGCGAGGCGTGCGATCGACGACGCCGCGTTGTGCGTGTGCAACGTCGTCAGGACGAGGTGGCCCGTCATTGCGGCCTGGATTGCGATCCGCGCCGTCTCTTCGTCGCGGATCTCGCCGACGAGCAGGACGTCGGGGTCGGAGCGCAGGATCGTGCGCAGTCCGCGCCCGAACGTCAGGCCGCTCTTGAAGTTGACCTCGACCTGGTTGATGCCCGGTGTCTGGTACTCGACCGGATCTTCGATCGTCATCAGGACGCGGTCGTCGTCGTTCAGCACGTCGAGCGCTGCATACAGCGTCGTCGTCTTGCCCGACCCCGTCGGGCCGACCGCGAGCACTGCGCCGTACGGCTGGCGGATCGCGCGGGCGAATCCCTGTTCGGCGGCGGGGCTCATCCCGAGCTCGCCGAGGCCGAGGCGGCCGCCGGGACGGTTCATGATCCGCAGGACGAGTTGCTCGCCGTACGTCGTGGGCAGCACGGCGCAGCGCAGATCCATCGGCTTGCCGCCGATTCGAATCGACATGCGTCCGTCCTGCGGTGCGCGACGCTCGGCGATGTCGAGCTCGGCCATGATCTTCAGTCGGCTCGTGACGGCCGGCTGCATCTCCTTCGGTACGACCGACAGGCCTCGCATCACACCGTCGATGCGGATGCGGACGACCATCTGGC
The DNA here is from genome assembly GCA_035257065.1 of Gaiellaceae bacterium. Classification (GTDB taxonomy): domain Bacteria; phylum Actinomycetota; class Thermoleophilia; order Gaiellales; family Gaiellaceae; genus Palsa-739. Next base: position 1,077 of record DATEXK010000093.1, read on the forward strand.
CTGCCTGCGGCTCGAAGTGGAGATCGGAGGCTCCGGCGTCGATCGCTTGCCCGATCAACGAGTTGACGAGCGTGATCGCAGGTGCGGTCGTCGTCGCGCTGCCACGGATGTCGTCCGTGTGCTCGTCGTCGTCGAAGCCGTTGAGGCCGGACTTCGGCTCGCCGACGCGGTAGGCGCGGTCGATCGCGGCGAGCACGTCGGGCGCCGCGCTGACGGCGACGCGCAGATTGAGGCCAAGCGCGAGGCGCAGGTCGTCTGACGCGACGACGTTCGTCGGGTCGGACACTGCGATGAGCACGAGATCGTGGCTGAGGAAGCGAATGGGCAGCGCCTCGTAGCGGCGGGCGAGCTTCTCCGGCAGCAGCGTCGTCGCCGCGGGGTCGACGGCGGCCGTCGTCAAATCGAGGTATTCGAGCCCGTGCTGCTCGGCGAGCAGGCTGGCAAGGCTGCCTGCGAGAACCCAGCTGCGCGCGACGACGATCTCGCCGATCCGCCGGCCGGATTGCTCCTTTTCGGCGAGCGCCAGCTCGAGCTGCTCGGTGGTCAGCAGCCCGTCGCGGACGAGCAGCGTCCCGAGCGGTACGCGCGACTGCTCCGACGGCAGCATCAGCGTCAGAGGCAGGGGCGCAGGAAGATCGGCCGCAGCTTCCACCATCCCTCTATCGGACTATGGTCAGCGCACCATGAGGGCCGTCTGCCAGCGGGTGAGCGAGGCGCGCGTCCGGGTCGCGGGCGAGGTGGTGGGGGAAACCGGAATCGGGCTCTGCGTGCTCCTCGGGGTGGCTGAGGGCGATGGGGACGGCGATGCGGACCGTCTCGCTGCGAAGATCGCGCGACTGCGAGTCTTCCCCGACAACGAGGGCCGCTTCGACCGGAGCCTCGTCGACGTCGGCGGCTCGGCGCTCGTCGTCTCTCAGTTCACCCTGCTGGCGGACACCGCCAAGGGGAACCGGCCGAGCTTCAGCGGCGCGGCCCCGCCGGAAGCGGCCGAGCCGCTCTACGAGCGATTCTGCGAGGCGCTACGGGAGCAGGGGGTGCCGGTCCAGAGGGGCGTGTTCGGTGGGCAGATGCAGGTCACGCTCGTGAACGAGGGCCCGGTAACGATCATCCTCGATGTTTGAGCCTGGCCACGTCGTCGATCGCTACTCCCACCAGAAGGCCTCGCCCAGCACCAGGAACGCGACGAAGGCGGGGAAGGCGCACAGCGGCGCCCACAGCAGCGTCCAGCGCTCACGCTTGATCTTCGCGACGATCGCCAACACGAACGCAGCGAGCGAGGCCAGCAGTCCGACGAACGCCATGGTCGAGCCGAGCACGGCGACCCAGTTGTCCTCGATTGCACTGTGGCCGCCGACGGCATACCCGATGGCGAACGTCATGATCGCCGCCGCGACCGCCACCACGAACACGCCCGACAACCCGACTGCCCACCGGGCGAGGCGGCTATGCGCATCAGCGGACCCCGCCGAAACGGGAACCTGACCCAGAACGGGAGCAACTGTCATGGAGCTCACCCCCCTTGCACCCTGAGCATCGCCCAACTCGACGGTGCGCACATCGGTATTTGCAGGCAGGTGTCGGATGCTTCAGCGGCGCGGCTCCGCCGGAGGAGGCCGAGCTGCTCCACGAACGGCTCTGCGAGGGGCTTCGGGAGCTCGTGGTGCCGGTGCAGCAACGCGTCTTCGGCGCCGCCGTGCAGGTCGACCCCGTAAACGACGGGCCGGTCACGATCCTGCTCTGAGCCCGTTCGATATCTGGGCCGAACCCTGGACACGAATAGGCCGTTCGGCCTATTCCGCTTGCTACACTTCTGTCACCGCGTTTCACCGATCATTGGCGAAATGGGCCCAGCGGGCCCATTTTTTTTCGAGATAGATAGACAGACCCATGGCCACCACATACGAAAAGGAACAGAAGCTGCTCCAGCAGGTCGCACCCAGAATCGAGAGCGAGCTCGCCGGTGTCGAGGTGCTGGCGCTCGAGCTCATGACGCCGTCACGTTTCTGCGTCTACGTCGACCGCCCAGACGGCGGTGTCGACCATGCGCTCTGCAAGCAGGTCACCGACGTGCTGCGCGACCTCCTGCGCGAGTACACGATCGACGTCTCCTCGCCCGGGATCGAGCGGCCCGTTCGCACGCCGAAGCATTTTGCCGAGGCCGTCGGCAAGAAGGTCGCGCTGCGCACCGCCGAGCCTGTCGGTGGGCGCTCCAAGTTCAAAGGTGAAGTGAGAGAGGCCGGCACCGACGTGCTGACCATGAGCATCGACGGCGCCGATGTAGACATTCCGTACGAGGCGATCGTGCGGGGCAATCTGATCGACGAGAGGTAGACCATGAGCCAGGAGATCATCGAAGCGGTTCGCGAGATCGAGCGCGACAAGGGAATCGAGGAGGGCGCGCTCGTCGCCGCCCTCGAGGACGCGCTGCTCGCCGCGTACAAGAAGACGCCGGGTGCGTCCCGCCATGCTGCCGTCGAGATGGACGACCTGGGCGACTTCCGGGTCTTCTCGATCGAGTTGCCCGCCGATGTCGAGGAGCGCCTGCTCGAGGACGCGCGCGAGCGCAAGCTCGACGAGCTCGAGCGGCTCGAGGAGGAGACGGGCGAGCGCCAGCACACGCTCATCTCCGACGACGACCTCGATGTCGACTGGGCCGAGATCCCCGAGGATCAGATCAAGCGCGAGGACGTGACGCCGGAGGGTTTCGGCCGCATCGCCGCGCAGACGGCCAAGCAGGTCATCCTCCAGCGCATCCGCGAGGAAGAGCGCCGCATGATGTACGACGAGTACATCGACCGTGTCAGCGAGGTCGTCACGGGCATCGTCCAGCAGGCCGGCGATCGCAACAACGTGCTCGTCGACCTCGGCAAGGTCGAGGCGCTGCTGCCTCGCTCCGAGCAGGTCGACGGCGAGCGCTACGAGCAGGGCTCGCGCATCAAGGCCGTGATCACCGAGGTCCGTTCCGGCACGAAGGGCCCGCAGGTGATCCTGTCGCGCCGCGACCCCGAGCTGATCAAGACGCTGTTCGAGCTCGAGGTGCCCGAGATCGCCGACGGGCTCGTCGAGATTCGCGGCGTCGCCCGCGAGCCGGGCTACCGCTCCAAGATCGCTGTCGAGTCGCACGCCCAGGGCGTCGACCCGGTCGGCGCGTGCGTCGGGCCGCGAGGCTCGCGCGTGCGCATGGTCGTCTCGGAGCTCCGCGGCGAGAAGATCGACATCATCCCGTGGAACAACGAGCCGGCGCGCTTCGTCGCAAAGGCGCTGTCGCCCGCCCGTGTCCGCGAGGTCTATCTCGACGACGACGGCAAGGAGGCGACGGTTGTCGTCCCCGACGACCAGCTCGCGCTCGCGATCGGCAAGGAAGGCATGAACGCACGGCTCGCCGCGCGTCTCACCGGCTGGAAGATCGACATCCAGTCCGACACCGAGTTCGCGCAGGCTGAGGCCGAGGTCGCCTTCGGCGGCGGCGGCGGCGAGGAAGAGCTCTCCGGACGCTGCTCCGCGATCCTTGCGAATGGGAAGCGCTGCCCGAACGCGTCGCTGCCCGGCTCCCGCTTCTGCGGCGTGCCGGCGCACCAGTCGCTCGAGGGCTCCGGCTCCGACTACGTCGGTGGCAAGGCCGCCGAGGAGGCCGCGAAGGCGAAGCTCGCCGAGGAGGAGGCGGCGCCACAGTCGGCCGAGGACGATGTGGTCGAGGGCATGGTCGTCGAGGCCACACCGGAGGCGACGGATTCGGCGATCGAGCACGCGGAGGTGGAGGAGACCGCGGCGCCTGAAGCCGAGCCCGAGCCCGAGGTCGCGCCGGAGGCCGAGGTCGCAGAGCCGGTGGAGGTTCCCGCGGGTGTTCCCGTCGAGGAGGAAACCCCGGACGAGGCCTAGATGAGCGAGCCCGTTCGGCGCTGCGTCGGCTGCGGCCGGAGCGCGCCGCAACGCGACCTGCTGCGTTTCACGGCCGTGGACGGCACGCTCGTCCCAGGCTCGGAAACGCCCGGCCGCGGGGCGTACACCTGCAAGCGCCTCGCCTGCTTCGAGCGGGCCCAGGCGCAACGGGGGTTCGCACGGGCACTACGACAGAGCGTGCGGGTCGATCCTGCGCTCTCACGTCTTTACACTTACGAGGAGGCAAATGGCTAACGGAGGCAAACCGAATCGCCCGCTCCGCCCTCGCGGCGGCAGCGGCCCGGGAAACAGAAGGCGTCGCGTCGTCATCGACAACGCGGCGGCGCGTCCGCGCGACCCGCGCCAGGGAGGCCGCGGCCGCGACGACACGCCGCGCCGCGACGGTCCGCGCCAGGCGCCTGTCGCCCCGACCGGTCCCGTCTCCGTCGAATCCGGCGTCAGCGTCCGCGACTTCTCGCAGGCTCTCGGCGTCTCGATGCCGAACATCATCAAGATTCTCATGAACCTCGGCCAGATGCGGACGGCGACGCAGTCGCTGACCGACGAAGAGGTCGAGCTGATCGCCGCCGAGCTCGAGCGCGAGGTCACGATCAAGCACGCCGGCGAGGAACAGGAAGAGCCGGAGTCGTACGACGATCCCGAGGAGGCGCTCGAGGCGCGCCCGCCGGTCATCACGATCATGGGTCACGTCGACCACGGCAAGACGACACTCCTCGACGCGATCCGCAAGTCGCACGTCGTCGACAGCGAAGCCGGCGGCATCACGCAGCACATCGGCGCATATCAAGTCGACGCCGGCGGCCGCAGGATCACCTTCCTCGACACGCCGGGTCACGAAGCATTCACCGCCATGCGCGCCCGCGGCGCGAAGGTCACGGACATCGCGGTACTCGTCGTCGCAGCCGACGACGGAGTCATGCCGCAGACGAAGGAGTCGATCGCGCACGCCCGCGCTGCCGACGTGCCAATCGTCGTCGCGATCAACAAGATCGACTTGCCCGACGCGAATCTCGACCGCGTGAAGGCCGAGCTGGCGCAGGAAGGCCTGCAGCCGGAGGAGTGGGGAGGCACGACGCAGTTCGCCGAGGTATCCGCCAAGACTCAGGTGGGTCTCGACGGGCTGCTCGAGAAGATCCTGCTCGTCGCGGACCTCGAGCTCGACCTGCGCGCGAACCCGAACACCGAGGCGTCCGGTCCGATCATCGAGTCTCGTCTCGACATCGGACGCGGTCCGGTCGCGACGCTGCTCGTGCATCGCGGGACGCTGAAGGTCGGCGACGCGATCGTCGCCGGCGACGCGTGGGGCAAGGTGCGCGCGCTCTACAACTACAAGGGCGAGAAGCTCGACCATGCGGGCCCGGGCGATCCGGTCGAGATCCTCGGCTTCGACAAGCCGCCGCCGGCGGGTGAGCTCGGTCGTGTCGTCGACCACGAGCGCACCGCACGCGATCACGCGCAGCGGCGAGCGGAGCGCCTGCGCCGCGAGCAGCTCGCGACTCAGCGCAGCGGCGGCGTCTCGCTCGAGAACCTCTTCGACCAGATGCAGGCCGGCGAGGTCGCCGACCTGAACCTCGTCATCAAGGGCGACGTCGTCGGCTCGGTCGAGGCGGTCGTCTCGGAGCTCTCGAAGTTCGAGCACTCCGAGGTGCGCCTCAACGTGATCCACCAGGGCGTCGGAGCGATCACGCAGAACGACATCATGCTCGCGTCTGCGTCGAACGCGCTCCTCGTCGGCTTCAACGTGCGGCCGAACGCCGAGGCCCGCGAGCTCGCGCACAAGGAAGGCGTCGAGATCCGCCTCTACACCGTCATCTACAAGCTGACGGAGGAGATCGAGCAGGCGCTCGTCGGCAAGCTCACCGCGATCAAGACCGAAGAGACGATCGGCGAGGCCGAGGTGCGTGCGACGTTCAAGGTCTCGCGGCTCGGCACGATCGCCGGCTGCATGGTCACGAACGGCGTCGTCCGGCGCAGCGCGCAGGTTCGCGTCATCCGCGACGGCACCGTGATCTACACGACGACGATCTCCCAGCTCAAGCGCTTCAAGGACGACGCCCGCGAGGTCGCGGAAGGATTCGAGTGCGGCATCCTGCTCGAGAACTTCAACGACGAGAAGGAAGGCGACGTGCTCGAGGCATACGAGACGCGGGAGATCGAGCGCACGACGCTCGACGAGCTTGCGCCAGCCGCAGCCGCGAAGAGCGACGACTAGGAAAGTCGCGCGGCTCGCAGCGCGAGGTAGCGCTGCTCGGGAATGCTCTTCGTCATCCTCGCCGCTCGCCGATAGGACGCGCGGGCGGCATCGACGTCGCCCGCGAGCTCGAGCAGATGCGCGCGCACCGCGTCGAGGCGGTGCGTGTGCCTCATGCTCTCGTCGCCGTCGAGAGTGGCGAGCAGCTCGAGTCCGGCGTGCGGACCGTCGACCATCGCCACGGCGACCGCTCTGTTGAGCGTGACGATCGGTCCGGGAGAGAGGCGCTCGAGCACTCGGTAGAGAGCAAGGATCTGCGGCCAGTCCGTCGCCTCGGCGGTCGGAGCCTCGTCGTGCACCGCGGCGATTGCCGCCTGAACCGGCGCTGGACGCATAGCCCTCGTTGAAGACGAGGTAGAGCACGTGCAGCACGACGCGCAGATGCGCGGCCCGCTCGGACGCGGGCGGGAGCTCGAACCGCGCGCCCGCAGCCCTCATCCGCTCCTTGGCCCGGCTGATGCGCTGCGCCATGGTCGCCTCGGGCACGAGGAAGGCGTGTGCGATCTCCGCAGTCGTCAGGCCGCCCACCGCGCGCAGCGTGAGCGCGAGCTGCGACGGAACGGACAGCGCCGGGTGGCAGCACAGGAAGAGGAGCGCGAGCATGTCGTCGTGGCCGGGAGACTCCGGCGCGTCGGCGGTCTCGAGGGCCGCGACCGACTCCTCCCGGCGTCGCCGGGCGCTG
>DATEXK010000094.1:0-12555 GCA_035257065.1 Gaiellaceae bacterium
CCGCCGATCCGCGCTTCGGCGCCGGGACGATCGAGTCGTCGACCGTCCTACCGGTTTCGATGCTGTCGGTACCGGTCCGCGGTGACGAAGTCGGGAACAAGGCGATCGCCGCGGTGCGCGACCTGCGCAAGCACGTGGTCCCGGCTGAGCTCGCAGGCTCGGGCGCACGCGTGTACGTCGGCGGCAGGACGGCCGAGAACGCGGACTACTTCGACGCGGTCACCAATCCGACGCCGTTCGTGCTCGCGTTCGTGCTCGGCTTCAGCTTCCTCGTTCTGATCGTCGCCTTCCGTTCGCTCGTCGTCGCGCTCATCTCGATCCTGCTCAACCTGCTCTCCGTCGGAGCCGCGTACGGGCTGCTGACGCTGGTGTTCATCCACGGCGTCGGCTCCGGCCTGCTCGGCTTCCAGCACGTCGCCTCGATCGACGCATGGGTGCCGCTGTTCCTCTTCTCCGTGCTCTTCGGGCTCTCGATGGACTATCAGGTCTTCTTGATGAGCCGGATCAAGGAACGCTACGACCAGACGGGCTCCACGCGCACCGCAGTCGCAAGCGGCGTCGCGATGACGGCGCGGATCATCACCGGGGCCGCCCTGATTGTGATCGTCGTCTTCACCGGCTTTGCGCGCGGCGACCTGGTGATGTTCCAGCAGATGGGCTTCGGTGTCGCAGTCGCCCTGGCGCTCGACGCGACTCTGATTCGGTCGATCGTTCTTCCGAGCGCGCTGAGCCTGCTCGACGAACGCAGCTGGTACTTGCCGCACTGGCTCGATTGGCTTCCGCACGTCGAGGTCGAACACCCGGTCGTCTCGGCGCCGGCTTCCGAGCAGCGAGTGGCATAGTCGCCGGCGATCCGCTCAGGCAGGAAGCGGCGCCGCGGCCCGTGCGGCTAGGACTTCCCTCAGCTTCTCGACGAGCGCCTGCCCGGAGAACGGCTTCGCAATGAACGCGACCTTCGGCGAGATCACGTACTTGTCGAAGATCGATTCCTGCGCGTAGCCCGACATGCAGAGAACGGCGATGTCCGGATGCTCGCGGGCGACGGCTTCGAGCAGTTCCTTGCCGTTCATGTTCGGCATCGTCAGGTCGGTCACCAGCGCGTCGATCTCATTCGCGTGGAGGCGACAGAGCTCGAGGGCCTCGACGCCGTCGGCCGCTTCGATGACGCTGTAGCCGTACATCTCGAGCAGCTCCCGCATGAACCTCCGGACGGTCGTCTCGTCCTCGGCGAGCAGCACCGTCTCGACGTGCGGGACGTCCGCGCGGTCGGTCTGCTCCGGTTGCGCTGCGGCGTCGCCGTCCGCAGTCGGAGCCGCGACCCTCGGCAGGTTGACGATGAACGTCGTGCCCGCGCCGGGGGCGCTTTCGACAGCGATGTCACCGCCGATTTGCTTGAGGATTCCGTACACGGTTGCGAGCCCGAAGCCGGTGCCCTTCCCGTCTTCCTTCGTCGTGAAGAACGGCTCGAAGATGTGCGGGCGGACGTCGTCGGCGATACCCGTGCCCGTGTCGCGAACCATGAGCGTCGCGTAGTCGCCCGGCGGCAACGCCCGTGCGTCGGCAGCGGAGGCTTCGATCGAGACGGAGCCGGTCGAGATCGAGAGGTTGCCGCCGGCCGGCATGGCGTCGCGCGCGTTCATGGCGAGATTGATCACCACCTGCTCGAGCTGGCTGCGGTCGACCTCGACGTGCACCGGGCCGTAGAGCTCCATGCTGAGCTCGACGTCGCTGCCGAGCACGTGTCCGAGCAGGGTGCGGGTGTCCTCCACGACGGCATTGAGGTCGAGGACGACGGGCTGCATGATCTGGCGGCAGCTGAACGCGAGCAGCTGACGCGTGAGCGCCGCTGCCCGCTCGGCGGCGTCTGAGATCAGCTCGACCTTGCCGCGCTGCGAAGGGTCGTCGAGCGATGAGAGGAGCAGGTCGCTGCAGCCGATGATCGGTGTCAAGAGGTTGTTGAAGTCGTGCGCGATCCCGCCCGCGAGCTGTCCGATCGCCTCCATCTTCTGCGCCTGCCGGAGCCGTTCCTCGCTGTGGGCGAGCGCTGCCTCCGCCTCTTCACGCACTCTGACATTGCGGGCGCTCTCGAACGCGGCCTCGCACTGCGAGACGATGGCGACGCAAGAGCTGATGTCGCCGCTCGGGACTGCGATGAAGCCGGACTCGTCGTGCAGTCGCAGCGGCATCACGGTCAGCTGGAAGCTCCGATCGTCCGCGACGAGCTCCGGCGGCGGGAAGGTGCGGGTCGGAAAACGGAAGAGAGGTCGGTCGGGGTCGATCTGCACCTCGCTCCAGCCGACCGGGTCGTCGGCGTCGCCGTCGTAGACGCCGAGCATGCAGTTCGTGATGCCGATCTGCGGCAGCGTTTCGAGCAGGATCCGGCCGAGCTCGGCCGTGTCGAGCTGCGGCGTGGCGAGCAGGCGCCCGGCGAACGTGCTGACGGCGCGCGATACCTCCGCCTGGTCGATCAACTGTTTTACGAGCCTCCGGCGCTCCCGCTCGGCGGCCTCGCCGTTGTAGGCCGGCGTGCAACCGCACGACTCACGCAGGACGAGCCGTGTTTGGATGGTCCGCAGCGGCGGCGGCTCCGTGCCGTCCTCGATCAGTGCGAGCAGCGAGTCGAGCGCCGCCTGCGCAGAGCACTCGACGGGAAAGTGGACGCACGTCATCGCCGGCTCCGTCGCGAGCGCTTCGATGAAGTCGTCGAATGCGATCAGCGCGACGTCATCTGGAACTGCGATGCCGAGCTCGTTCAGACGAAGGAGCGCGCCGCGAGCCGAGCCGCCGTTGCTCGCGAGCACTGCGGTGAACTCGACCCCGTTCTCGACGAGCCGGTCGATTGCGTGGCTGCCGGCGAACCGCTCGTGCTTGGCGTCCACGATCAGCGCCGGGTCGTCGGCGAGCCCGAGCGCGCGGACGGTCTCCTCGTAGGCCTCCCGGCGCTCCGGGCCGTCGCCGGTCTCGCAGGCCAGGTAGGCGATGCGGCGGTGTCCGTGCTCGGCCAGATGCTCCACGGCGGAGGCGATCCCGCCCCGGTTGTCGGGGACGATCATCGGCTGGTCGGGGCCGCGGCTGAGGAAGACGAGCGGATGACCGTCCTGCTGGAAGCGGCGGACGTCGGCGAGGGTATCCTCCGCCGGCAGTGGGTTGATCACGATCAGCCCGTCGGTGTTCCACGGGCCGACCGGCGAGAACGTCCTGTTGGGACCGACCGTCGGCCAGGCCGGCGCCGCGTGCCACTGAGTCGAGCTGACCCCGAAGCTCATCAGCAGGTTGCAGTCCGCGCGATCCGCGGCGGCCGCGAGCGCCGCGACGAGCGCCTCGAAGTAGGAGTCGATGCCGCCCGTGTGGATCTGCCAGCCGTAGAGGACGCCGATCGTCGGGCGCTGCCCACGCACGTGTGCGCGGGAGCTCCTTTGCGCCGCCGCCGGCAACGGGTCGATGTGGGTATCTCTCTCCATCCGGTCATGTATCGACACGTACGCGTCGCCGCGTGACGCAGATGGGGTAGGCCGAGGACGGAATCCGGGGGGTCTCGGGCTCCGGGCTGAACGGCTGAGAGGCAGGCGGCGAGTGCGTTTCCCGCGCCTGCCTCCCGCAGGCCTGCAGCGCTAGTCGCGACTGAGGACGGCGACCGTCTCGAGCCAGGTCGCCGGGAGTATTGCTCCCGGGACTCGTCTTCAGGTGGGGCGGGCGACTACCAGGGCCCGTAGGCGCTGCTGTTGGCTTCCCGCAGTGCGCCGACGTAGCTGGCGCGCTCGTAGACCGCCTCGTCCGTACCGGCGGGCACGGCGAGCAGGCCGCGCAGATCGTCGACCGTCGTGAATCCCTTGCGCTCCATCCAGTCAGTCAGTTCGTCGAGCATTACGGTCGCGTGCTCGGGCCCGTATCGCAGCAGCGCGGAGGCGGTCATGACGACGTCGGCGCCGGCGAGGAGATACTTGGCCACGTCGGCCGAGGTCTCGACACCGGTAGTTGCGGCGAGCGCGGCGCGCACGCGTCCATACAGGAGCGCGATCCAGGTGCGCGCCAGGCGGGCATCCGCCGGGCTGGAGAAGTCGACCCGCGGCACGACGGCCAGCAGCTCGGGATCGATGTCCGGTTGCAGGAACCGGTTGAAGAGCACGAGCGCGTCTGCGCCCGCTTCGTCCAGGCGCAATGCCATCTCGCCGGTGGAGCTGAAGTGCGGGCCGAGCTTGACCGCCACCGGCACGCTGACCGCATCCTTGACCTGCGCCAGGACGTCGACGTGCCGCTGCTCGACGTCGCGGCCCGAGATCTGCGTGTCGCCGGGGAGGTAGTAGATGTTCAGCTCGATTGCGGCGGCGCCTGCGTCCTGCATCGCGCGGGCGTAGTCGGTCCAACCGCCCGGCGTGACGCCGTTCAGGCTGCCGATCACCGGCACGTCGACGGCGGCAGCCGCGCGCTCGAGCAGGCTCAGGTAGCGGCGCGGACCGGGCTCGTCCTCCGCCGCGTCGGGAAAGTAGGAGAGCGACTCGGCGAAGCTCTCGGTGCCCGCGTCGACGAGGCGCGCGTTCTCCTCCGACTCGCGGCGAAGCTGTTCCTCGAAGAGCGAGTAGAGGACGACGGCTCCGACGCCCGCGTCGGCCAGCCGCTTGATGCCGTCGACGGTCTGCGACAGGGGAGACGCCGACGCCACCAGCGGGTTGCGGAGCGTCAGGCCCATGTACCTCGTCGTGAGATCCATCAGCTCTCCTTGCGCGCGTCGGCGGCGAAGTCCTGCGCGCCGCGGGTGGCCATCTCCTCGTACTCGCTCCACTTCTGCGCGACGGCGTGCTCGGCGAGGCCGTGCAGCCGCTCGGCCTCGGCCGGATCGGTGTTCGTCAGCGAGCGGTAGCGCAGCTCGCGGTTCGTGTAGTCGGAGAGCGGGATCCGCGGACGCGGCGAGTCGAGCAGGAACGGATTGCCGCCCTCCGCGCGCACCACCGGATCGTAGCGGATCAGCGGCCAGTAGCCGCTCGCGACGGCGCGGTACTGCTGGTCGAGCCCCTTCGTCATGTCGATCCCGTGCGCGATGCAGTGGCTGTAGGCGAGCACGAGCGAGGGACCGTCGTACGCCTCCGCCTCACGGAAGGCGCTCAGCGTCTGCTGCGGATCGGCGCCCATCGCGACGCGCGCGACGTAGACGTTGCCGTACGCGATCGCCTGGAGCGCGAGATCCTTCTTCGGGACCGTCTTGCCGGCCGCGGCGAATTTCGCGACTGCGCCGAGCGGCGTCGACTTGGACATCTGGCCGCCGGTGTTGGAGTAGACCTCGGTGTCGAGCACGAGCACGTTGACGTTGCGCCCGCTCGCCAGGACGTGGTCGAGCCCGCCCGAGCCGATGTCGTAGGCCCAGCCGTCGCCGCCGACGATCCAGACGCTGCGCCGGACGAGGTGGTCGACGACGCTCTTCAGGTCGGTGGCCGCCGGCCCGTCCAGCCCTTCGAGCTGCCGCTTGAGCTCGGTCACGCGCTCGCGCTGGCCGCGCAGCTCGGACTCACGCAGCTGCGACGCTTCCAGGATGTCGTCCACGAGCTCTGCGCCGAGCGCGTCGCGCAGCTCGCCGAGGCGCCGGCGGGCGAGGTCGGTGTGCCGGTCGGCGGCGAGTCGAAAGCCGAGCCCGAACTCGGCGTTGTCCTCGAAGAGCGAGTTCGACCAGGCCGGGCCGCGTCCGTTCGCGTCCGTCGTCCACGGCGTGGTCGGCAGGTTGCCGCCGTAGATCGACGAGCAGCCCGTCGCATTGGCAACCATCAGCCGGTCACCGAAGAGCTGCGAGAGCAGCTTGATGTACGGCGTCTCGCCGCAGCCGGCGCAGGCGCCGGAGAACTCGAACAGCGGCTCCAGGAACTGCGTGCCGCGCACCGTGCCGAAGTCGACGCGCGCCCGGTCGGTCGCGGGCAGCTGCTCGAAGAACGCGATGTTCTCCCGCTCGGCAGCGACGAGGGGCTCGCGCGGTGCGAGGTTGATCGCCTTGCGCACGGGATCTCCCGGTGCGACGACCGGGCACGCCTCGACGCAGAGCTGGCAGCCGGTGCAGTCCTCGACGTAGACCTGCAGCGTGTAGCGCGCGTTGGGCAGGCCGACCGCGTCGAGCGGGGCGGACCGGAAGAGGTCCGGCGCGCCTTCGAGCTGGGACTCGTCGTAGTGCCTGGAGCGGATCACGCTGTGGGGGCAGACGAAGCTGCAGTTGCCGCACTGGATGCACAGGTCCTCGTCCCAGACCGCGACCAACTCCGAGACGTTGCGCTTCTCGTAGGCCGCCGTGCCGCTCGGATACGTGCCGTCGACCGGCAGCGCGCTGACGGGCAGGTCGTCGCCGCGGCCGGCCAGCATCTCGGCGGTGACGGCCTGGACGAAGTCGGGTGCGTGCGCGGGAACAAACGCAGGCAGCTCACGGGTCGCCGTGGCCAGCTCGGGCACCTCGATGCGGTGCAGCCCTTCGAGCGCACGGTCGACGGCCGCCTGGTTGCGCTCGACGACGTCGGCGCCGCGACGAGCGTACGTCTTGGCGACTGCGGTCTTGATCCGGTCGATCGCGACGTCGCGCGGCAGCACGCCGGAGACGGCGAAGAAGCACGTCTGCAGGATGATGTTCGTTCGTCCGGCGAGGCCGACGTCGCGCGCGATGCTGCCGGCGTCGATGGCGTAGACCTCGATGTGCTTGGCGAGGATCTGGTCCTGAATCGGGCGGGCCAGCGCAGCCCAGATCTCGTCCGGCGGGAGCGCGCAGTTCAGCAGCAAGGTCGCGCCGTCCGCCGCGCAGCCGAGCACGTCGGCGCGCTCGAGGAGGCCGAACTGGTGGCAGCCGATGAAGCTGGCCTGCCGCACGAGGTACGGCGCGCGGATCGGCTGAGGCCCGAATCGCAGATGCGACACCGTCGTCGAGCCGGACTTCTTCGAGTCGTAGACGAAGTAGCCCTGCGCGTTGAGGCCTTCCTCGCCGCCGAGGATCTTGATCGTGTTCTTGTTCGCGCCGACCGTTCCGTCGGAGCCCAGGCCGAAGAAGACGGCGCGCACCGTCTCGGCCGGCTCGATGTCGAGGTCCGCGTCGTAGTCGAGGCTCAAGCCGGAGACGTCGTCCCTGATGCCGATCGTGAACCGGCGGCGCGGCCGCTCGCGCTTGAGCTCGTCGAACACTCCGGCGACCATGCCCGGCGTGAACTCCTTCGAGGACAGGCCGTAGCGGCCGCCGATGATTCTCGGCATCACCGCGCGCTCGCCGTCGGCGAACGATTCGGTGAGCGTCGCGACCGTGTCGAGGAAGAGGGGCTCTCCCTGCGAGCCGGGCTCCTTCGTCCGGTCGAGGACGGCGATCTGTCGCACGGTCGCGGGCAGCGCGTCGAGCAGCGCCTGTGCCGGAAACGGCCGGTACAGCCGCACCTGGACGACGCCGACACGCTCGCCGCGAGCGTTGAGCGAGGCCACCGTCTCCTGGACGGTCTCCGCGCCCGAGCCCATCACGACGATCACACGCTCGGCCTCCGGATCGCCGGTGTACTCGACGATGTGCAGGCGGCGGCCGGTGCGTTCGGCGAGGCGCGCCATCGCGTCTTCGACGACGTCCGGGACGCGGGCATAGAAGGGGTTCACGGTCTCGCGCGCCTGAAAGTAGACGTCCGGGTTCTGAGCCGTGCCGCGGATGAACGGGCGCTCCGGCGACAGGGCCCGGCCGCGATGCGCCCGTACGAGCTCCTCGGGCACGAGCGCGCGCAGGTCGTCGTCGGAGAGCAGCTCGATCGTGTTCAGCTCGTGCGAGGTCCGGAAGCCGTCGAAGAAGTGGACGAACGGCACCCGCGTCTCGAGCGTCGCGACCTGCGCAACGAGCGCAAGGTCGTGGGCTTCCTGCACCGACGACGCAGCGAGCAGTGCGAAACCCGTCTGCCTGACCGCCATCACGTCCGAGTGGTCGCCGAAGATCGACAGCCCCTGCGCGGCGAGCGACCGGGCGGCCACGTGCATCACCGCCGGGGTCAGCTCGCCGGCGATCTTGTACATGTTCGGAATCATCAACAGCAGGCCCTGCGACGCGGTGAACGTCGTCGCCAGCGCACCGCCCTGCAGCGCGCCGTGCAACGCGCCGGCGGCGCCGCCCTCGCTCTGCATCTCGACCACCGCGGGGACGCTGCCCCAGACATTGGTCTTCCCCTGGCTCGACCATTCGTCGGCCAGCTCGGCCATCGGCGAAGACGGCGTGATCGGGTAGATGCAGCAGACCTCGTTGAGCCGGTACGCGACCGAGCCTGCAGCCTCGTTGCCGTCGACGGTCGCGCGCATCAGCGGGGCTCCGGGACCATCTCGATGGCGTGCACCGGGCACTGCCCGAAGCACGTGGCGCAGCCCGTGCACTTGTCGTAGTCGAACTCGTAGCGGTGCCCGACGCCGAGCTTGATCACCGCGTCCTCGGGGCACGCGCCGAGGCAGCCGTCGCACTCGAAGCAGTTGCCGCACGAGAGGCACCGGCTCGCCTCGAAGACGGCCTCCTCAGCCGTGAGGCCTCCGACGATCTCGCCGAAGTCTGCGACACGCTCCTCGGGCGCCTGTTCCGGCTGCTGCCGCCGGTCGGCGTCGCCGAAGTACCACAGGTGGAGCTTGTCCCAATCCGCGACATCGTGCTTCGGCGGGCTCGCGGCGGCGGCGCTGCGCAGCCAGGCGTCGATGTGACGGGCCGCCTTCTTGCCGTGGCCGACACCGATGGTGACGGTGCGCTCGCTCGGCACCATGTCCCCGCCCGCGAACACCCATGGGCAGCCGGTCTGGAGTGAGGTCGACACGAGCACGGTGCCGTCGCGCTCGAACTCCACGCCCGGCACCTCGCGCAGGAACGCGGTGTCGCTCTCCTGGCCGAGCGCCAGGATGACGGTGTCCGCTGCGAGCGTCTCGAACTCCCCGGTCGGCTGCGGGTAGCCGGATTCGTCGAGCGCCATCACCTCGACCTGCAGCTCGGGCCCGTCGAAAGCGGTGATCGTTCGCAGCCAGTTGATCCGCACGCCTTCGCGCTCCGCGTCCTCGGCCTCCTCGAGATGGGCCGGCATCTGCTCGCGGGTGCGCCGGTAGACGATCAGCGTCTCCTCCGCGCCGAGCCGGCGCGCGGTGCGCGCGGCGTCCATCGCGGTGTTGCCGCCGCCGTAGACCGCGACGCGGCGGCCGATCACCGGCTGCTCGCCGGAGGCGACACTGCGGAGGAACGCCACGGCGTCGACGATCGGGCCGGCATCTCGCGCCGGGATGTCGACGCGCTTGGAGAGGTGTGCGCCGACGGCGACGAAGACGGCGTCGAAGCCGCCCTCTTCCCGTTCGGCGGCGAGATCCTCGACCCGGTGGTTGCAGGTCATCTTCACGCCCATGGCCGCGATGCGGGCCAGCTCGCCGTCGAGGATGTCGCGGGGCAGCCGGTAGGCCGGGATGCCGTAGCGCATCATCCCGCCGGGCTCGCCGCTCGAATCCCGGATCTCGACCTCGTGGCCGAGCTTCGCGAGGTGGTAGGCGGCCGACAGCCCGCTCGGGCCGGCGCCGATCACGAGCACGCGCTTGCCGCTCCGCGCGGGCGGCGGCGCGAACTGCCAGCCCTGCTCCAGCGCGAGATCACCGAGGAAGCGCTCGACCGAATGGATCGAGACGGCGCTGTCGAGGTTGGCGCGGTTGCAGACGCTCTCGCAGGGGTGGTAACAGACCCGTCCGTGAATCGCCGGCAGCGGATTGTCCGCGACGAGCTCACGCCAGGCTTGCTCGTGCCGGCCCGCCATCGTGTGCGCCAGCCAGGCTTGGATGTTTTCGCCGGCCGGGCAGCCCGAGTTGCACGGCGGCAGCAGATCGACATATACCGGGCGGCGCTCGCGCACCGGGCCGACGCGCGACTGACCGTGCAGCAGGTCGGGCAGCGGCGTCACGTCCCGCATCGAGTCGCTCAAGCGGAACACCACCGGTGTACAGCCATGCCGTGCAGGCTACTTATTTGCTCTCGCGACCGCGCCGACGGCTCGAGCGCTGCACCAACGAAACCCATTCAGGGCGTCAGTCGATCTCGGCCCGGTGTCAGCCACGGATACTTGCCGGAGAAGGTTGCGCCCATCACGTTCAGGTTCGCCGGTTGCCCACCCGCCGGCATCGCGGTATCCGCGGATCGTCGTTCGTGTTTTCCCGCAGTCCGTCTCGTCATCTCGGATCCGGGTCCGTAGCTTCCCGAAGCGAAAACCGCGGCAGCCCTGATTCGCACCGCAGTCGAGCCGCCCATCGTCGCCCGAAAGGAGGGGGAACCTGCTCGCATACGTGCTTCTCTACGGAGCGTCGGCCTTGGTTGCCGCCTGGGGCTCGGCCCACCTCGTTCCGACCGGCTCGGTTGTTGCGAGCTTCGGGGCGATCTCGATCGACAACAGGCGCGTGCTCACGATGGAGTGGGTCGCCGAAGGCGTGACGATGCTGTTCGTCGGCACGTTGATCGCGTCGGTGACGCTGCTCGACGGCGGTAACGGCTCCGTTGCGCTGCTCGTCTACCGGTTGTCGGCCGGCGTGCTGGCGGCGATTGCGGTTCTGACTGCCTTCACCGGCGCGCGGACGCCGGTCGTCTGGTTCAAGGCGTGCCCGTTCGTGATGGTCACGTGCATCGTGCTGATTCTGATCGGCAGCTCGCTCTGACCCGAGCCGAAGCGCGCTAGGAGAAGAGCGGCACCAGGCTCCGCCGCGCGGCGAGCCCTTCCATGAGGTCGGTCGACGGGCGCGACTCGAAGCGGCCTGCCGCGTCGAGCACCTTCGGCAGCAGCGCCACGTCGCCGACGGTGTTGAGAAAGACGCCCGGCCGTCCGAGCACCCAGTGCACGGCCAGGTCGATGTCGTCCTGCTCGCGGAGCGGCTCGTACCAGGTAGCCGCGGTCTGCTCGCGGCCGTTCCACGGCGCGAGCGAGATGGCTTTGATCGTCTGGACGGCGACGTCGCGCTCTGCGCACACGGCGGTGAGCGCCTCGAAATCGGACGCGTAGACGTCGTCGCGCAGCTGCGCGTAGTTGTAGGGCAGCAGCACCGAGTCGAACGCGAAGCGCTCGAGGCTGCGGAGATGCATCCTCGCAACGGTGAGCCCGTGGCCGGTGACGCCGATGAAGCGGACCAGGCCCTCGTCGCGCGCCTCGACGGCGGCCTCGAGTGCACCGCCCTCTCGGAGCGCGGTCTCCCACTCGATCACGTCGACGAGGTTGTGCAGTTGCAGGAGGTCGACGTGGTCGACCCCGAGCCGCTCGAGGGAACGATGGATCTCCTCGCGCGCTCCGGCGCGATCGCGCTGCCCGGTCTTCGTCGCGAGAAAGACGCTGTCGCGGTGGCGTGCGAGCCACGGTGCGAGCCTCAGCTCCGAGTCTCCGTACGACGCTGCGGTGTCGATGTGGTTCACGCCGCGCTCGAGGATCAGCTCGAGGGTCCGGTCGGCCTCGGCCTGCGTGACAGAGCCGAGCGACGCGGCTCCGAAGATCGTGCGCGTGCTCTCGTGTCCGGTCTTGCCGAAGGGCGCCTTCGCGATCATGACTGGAGATTACGTCACGACACGAGGTACGGGATCGTCTGCGGCCCTTCGGGCAGCACGCAGACCCGGGCTTCGGGGCCTGCGGCGTCGAGTGCGTCCTCGACCGTTGCTTCGATGTCTCCCGTCTGCTCGATGTGCGCCTCGGCGAGCTCGGCGTCCGAGAGGAACGACGTGTGCATCACGACGCGCGCAACGCACTGCACCTTCGCGAGGATCTGGGTCTGCCACTGGTCGGGGACGGTCTCGGTGCGTGCGGCGATCGTCTCGAGGAGCGCCTGCGGAGAGGCAGCCGCGATCAGCTCGCTGCGATACGAGCCGTGATCCGGGAAACCGTCGCGGCACTCGGCGGCGCAGACGATCAGCCCGCCGGGCTTCACAACCTCGGCCGCTGCCGAGATGCCCTTGACGGCCTGGTAGAGGCTCTGGTCGAGCGGAAACCCCGAGTTCGTCGTCACGACGACGTCGAATCGACTGGGGACCGGGCACATCGCCGTCTCGCGCGCGGCGGCGCAGGCCGTGCGATGCGCCGCGAACAGCTCGCCGCCGAAGGCCTGCACGATCCGCTGCTCGCGATCGATGATCACGTCGAGCGTGAAGTCGGTGCCCGTTGCGGCGGCGATCGCACGCACGTCGTCGTGCACCGGGTTTCCCTCGACGACCCCCCAGCGGGCATCGGGATGGCCGATCCGGGCCGCGTCGTGGAGCGTGAGGGTGGTCTCGAGGCCCGCCAGGCCTGGCGCCACCATCTTCGGGCCGCCGGAGAATCCCGCGAAGAAGTGCGGTTCGACGAAGCCCGTCGTGATCTTCACGTCCGCCTCCACCCAGAGGCGGTTGAGCCACACAGGCACGTCGTCGCCGTGCGTTCCCATCCAGACGAGCGACGATGCGTCGCGGGCATCGTGATTGACAACGCGAACGGTGTCGACGACGTCGTCGCCGAGCATCCGGCGCAGCTCTTCCTCGCTGTTTCCCCGGTGCGTGCCCGTCGCGACGAGGAGGACGACGTCTTCGAGCCGCACGATGTCCGCGAGCTCCTCGAGGATCGC
>DATEXK010000095.1:0-7665 GCA_035257065.1 Gaiellaceae bacterium
CCGGTCGTCTTCTCCGCGCACGGCGTCGCGCCGGCCGTCCGCGAAGCCGCCGACGCGCGTGACCTGACGTCGATCGACGCAACATGCCCGCTCGTGACGAAGGTGCACACGCAGGCACGCCGATTCGCGCAGCGCGGCTACACCGTGGTGCTCATCGGCCACGCAGGTCACGAAGAGGTGGAGGGCACGACCGGCGAAGCGCCCGACGCGATCGTCCTCGTCGAGTCGATCGCCGATGCCGAAGCGATCTCGCTGCCCGATGACGACACACCGCTCGGCTACATCACGCAGACGACGCTCTCGGTAGACGAGACACACGCGATCGTCGCTGTGCTGCGGCGGCGCTTCCCGCGCATCGAAGGACCTGCGAAGGAAGACATCTGCTACGCGACCTCGAACCGGCAATGGGCGGTGAAGGAGATGCTCGATGAGATCGAGTTGCTGCTCGTCGTCGGCTCGCCCAACTCGTCCAACTCG
The DNA here is from genome assembly GCA_035257065.1 of Gaiellaceae bacterium. Classification (GTDB taxonomy): domain Bacteria; phylum Actinomycetota; class Thermoleophilia; order Gaiellales; family Gaiellaceae; genus Palsa-739. Next base: position 478 of record DATEXK010000095.1, read on the forward strand.
GTTCGGCTCGTCGACGTCGCGCGCGCCGCCGGCGTTCCCGCGTATCTCGTGGACGACGCAGCGCAGATCGACGAGGCGTGGATCGAGGGCGTGAGCGTCGTGGGTGTGACATCCGGAGCGTCTGCGCCCGAGCGCCTCGTGAACGGCGTCTGCGACTGGTTCCGCGTGCGCGGAGTGGACGACATCAGCGCGTTCAGCTCGGCGTTCGAGGACGTCGTGTTCCGCCTCCCGGTCGAGCTGCGCCGGGCCGAGCGTTCCGCCGCGTAGAGTCGCGGCCATGGAGCCGCGTCCCGAGAGACTCGAGCGACTCCCGGAGCAGTACTTCGCGCGCCTGCTCGCACGCGTCTCCGCGGCGGAGACGAGTGGCGAGCCCCTCGCGGATCTCGGCCGTGGGAATCCCGACATCCCGCCGCCGGCGCATGTGGTGGCGGCGCTCGGGGAGGCCGCGGCACGCGCCGACACGCACGGGTACGCGCCGTTTGCCGGATTGCCGGAACTGAAGGAGGCGATCGCCGCGCGCTACCGCGACGTGTACGGCGTCGCTGTCGACCCCGAGCGAGAGGTCGCGGTGCTGCCCGGGTCGAAGACGGGGTTGATCGAGTTCGCCCAGGTGACGGCGGAACGCGGCGCGGCGATCGTGCTTCCCGACCCCGGGTATCCCGACTATCGGTCGGCAGTCGCGATGGCGGCGGCGGAGCACGTCGCGCTCCCGTTGCTCGACGACGGACGGCCCGATTGGGAGGCGGCGCCGGAACGTGCGGCCGCGTTGTATCTCAACTATCCGTCGAACCCAGTCGCGGCGTGCGCACCTGACGGCGTGTTCGAGGAGACAGTCGCGTGGGCGCAGCGCACACGCACGTGGGTGCTACACGACTTCGCGTACGGGGATCTGGTCTTCGACGGACGGCGACCGCGGAGCTTCCTTGCGACGGACGGTGCGCGCGAGGTCGGTCTCGAGCTCTTCTCGATGTCGAAGTCTTACGGCATGGCAGGCTGGCGGCTCGGCTTCGCGATCGGGAACGCGGAGCTCGTGGCCCGCATCGAGGATCTCCAGAACCACGTCTTCGCCGGCGTCTTCATGCCGGTGCAGCATGCGGGCATCGCAGCGCTGACCGGACCGCAGGAGACGGTCGAGGAGCGGCGCGCGGTGTACGAGGCGCGACGCGACCGGGTGCTGGCCACGCTCCCCAGCGTGGACGCGCGCAGCGAAGGAACCTTCTTCATGTGGTTCCGCCTGCCGGAAGGCATCACGGCCGAACGGCTACTGGACGAGCACCGCGTCGCCGTCGCACCGGGCGAAGGCTTCGGCGCACGCGGCGCGGGCTGGGCGCGCCTGTCGCTCGCGACGCCCGACGACCGCCTCGACCTCGGCCTCGCACGGCTCGCCGAGGCCCTGCGCTAGTCGTCTCCAACGAAGCGACGGATGTGCTCGACTCCGCTGTCCCGGAGGGTGCGGAATTGATCGCGGAACATCGACGAGTCGACGAACGGGAATTCGTTACCGAGACCCACACAGTCGCGATAGCTGCCCCAGTACCAATCGGATGGCCTGCCGCACAACCCGGCCTCGACAGGGTTCAACGTGATGTAGCGAAACACTCGGAGCATGTGCTCGTCGGACTCGACCATGACGTCGTGGTAGCGCTCGCCGAAGAGATGGCCGCTGCGGCCGTGCCGGAGATTGAACGCCCGCGCGTAGTAGCCGTTCAGTCGCCTCATACCCGGTTGCAGCGACTCGGCGGGGGTTTCGATGAGCAGATGGTAGTGCGTCGTCATGAAGACGAACGCCCGGCACACCCAGTCCATGCGAACGATCGTGCGGACGAGCAACGTGCAGAACATCGTCCGATCGTCGTCGTCATGAAAGATCGGCGCCGGCCCGGCACCTCGGGTATTCACGTGGTAGATCCCGGCCGGCACCGCCCCGCGAGGAATGCGCGTCATCGTGATCGAGGGTGCCGATGCAGGCGTCGGCCCGCAAGTGTCCGTTACGAAGTTGGCGGGCATTTCTTAACGGTGACAGTCACCGTTAAGAGAACCGCCAGGTCACGAGCAGACGCGTTCGCTAGTGAACGCGCAGGTGGTCGAGCAAGCCGCGCCGGCGGCGCGGCTCGGTGGCGGCGATGAACGCGGCGAGCCGGCGGCTCTCGTCCTCTTCCAGCGAGACAGCCGCCTGCGCGATTCCGTCGTCCCAGACGCTGAAGCGCACCTGCGGGTCGTCGCCGTAGTAGCGCGACACGCGCAGCATGCGGCCCGCGTCGTGCGGATGGGGACGGAAGAACTCGACGAGCTTCCGGCGTTGCGCCGCGCCGCACCAGGGGCAGAAGCGGTACCTCGCCTCGCAATCCTTCCCGCACCCGGAACAGGCGGTCATGGGCTCACCCTATTCCCGGTTCTCCGCCTTCGCAATCGACACCTCGGACGCGCCCGGGTCGACCCGGATCTCGACGGCGAGCACCTCGGACTTGATCCAGTCGCCGTGCCGCTCGGCGAGCTCGGAATCCGTCGCCGGCACGGTCAAGAGGATGCGGTCGGTCAGCTCCAGCCCCTGCTCCTTCCGCATCGAGTTGACGAGCCGGATCAGGTCGAAGCCGCGCCCTTCGAGCACGAGCTCGTCGTCGAGCGCCGTGTCGAGCGCGACCGTCACGCCCTCGGCCGCCGCTACCGACCAGCCGTCGCGCCCGCCGCGTTCGACGAGCACCTCGTCGGGCTCGAGCTCGTGGCCTGCCGCACGGAAGCGACCGTTGCCGAGGTCCTCGAAGTCTCCGGCCTGCAGCGCCTGCTGAACCGTGCGCAACTCCTTGCCGAGACGCGGCCCGAGTGCGGGCAGGTTCGGCTTGACGCGCAGCTCTGCATCGACCTTGTCGAAGGCGACGCCCTTCACGCGAACCTCGTCCGCGATCTCCTGCGTGTGTGCGCGCGCACCTGACGCTCCCTCGACGACGAGCCTGCGCAGCGGTTGCCGCAACTTGAGCCCGGCGACCGAGCGTGCCTGATGCGCAAGCGTGACGACCCGACGCACATCTTCCATCTCGTCGAGCAGCGCGCGGTCGGGCGCGGGCACGTCCGGCCACTCTGCAAGGTGCACCGACTCGGGCCCGTCGAGCACGAGGTTCCGCCACAGATGCTCCGTGAGGAACGGCATCACCGGCGCAAGCACGCGCAGCGTCTGCACGACGGCGTACCAGAGCGTCCGCAGCGCGGCTTCGTCGCCGTCCCAGAAGCGCGGGCGAGTCCGGCGGATGTACCAGTTCGAGAGATCATCCGCGTATGCCTCGTAGAGCTTGATCACGTCGTCGGCGCGGAAACGGTCGAACGCAGCGGTCGAGTCGGCAACGAACGCGCGCGTGCGCTCGACGAGCCAGCGGTCGAGCGGTTGCAGGTCGCCCGACGGCTCGAGCTCCGACCACGACGGCCGAAATCCCCCGATGTTCGCGTAGGACACGAAGAACGAGACCGAGTTCCAGAACGTCAGCAGCTCGCGACGGATCTCCTCCGCGCGCCCGAAGCCGAAGAGCAGGTTCCGGTCGGGCGGCTGTGCGCAGTACTGCCAGCGCATCACGTCTGCGCCCATGCGTGCGAACGCGTCTGCCGCCTCGATCATGTTGCCGTGCGAGCCGTGCATCTCGCGGCCCGCCTCGTCGAGCATCTTCTCGTAGCCGAGCACCTGCCTGAACGGTGAGCGTCCCGTGAGCACGACCGACATGAAGAGCTGCGAGTAGAACCACAAGCGAATCTGCTCGCGCATCTCGGTGACCCAGTCGGCCGGGAACCACGTCTCCCAGTACGCGTGATCCGGCAGGTCGGCCGTCGTCAGCCCGCGCGCAGCGCCCGTTGCGTACCCCTCGTCGACCCACTCCGGGTTCTCCCAGCCGAGCGTCGAGAACGGAACGATGCCCGCGTCGAGCCAGACGTCGCCGACCTCCTTCACACGCTCGACCGCCTCACCGCATTCTTCGCAGCGCACCGGAACGCGGTCGATCCACGGGCGCCGCAGTTCCTCGAGCTGATCGAGGCCTTCGACTGCACGCTCCTCGAGCTCGGCCTTCGACCGGATCACGTTCAGATGCCCGCACGCACACGGATAGAACGGCAGCGGCAAACCGTAGTAGCGGCGTCGAGAGATGTTCCAGTCGCCCATGTTCACGAGCCAGTCGTCCATGCGCTTGCCCATGTACTCGGGTGTCCATTCGACGCCGGCGTTTGCCTCGCGCATCGGCTCGCGCACGTCCGCGACGGAGATGAACCAGTCGTCGGCGATGCGGAAGATGAGCGGTGTGTGGCAGCGCCAGCACTCCGGGTACCGGTGCTGATGCAGGCCGGCCTCGACGAGGCGGCCCTTCTCCTCGAGCGCACCGATGATCTGCTCGGCGGCCTCGACCGTCGACAGCCCGTGCAGCCAGCCGTAGTCGTCGTAGAAGCGGCCCGCCTCGTCGACGGGCGTCAGCACAGCGAGGTCGTGGATCCGGCCGAGCTCGAAGTCCTCGGTTCCACAGCCCGGCGCGATGTGCACGATCCCCGTTCCTTCGTCGAGTGAGACCTCGTCCCAGGGAATCACGCGATGCTCGACGGTCATCAGGTCGTCGAACGGGCCCTCGTACTCCCAGCCGACCATGTCAGCGCCGACCGCACGCTCGGCGAACTCCTCGTCGGGATACCGACCGACGGCGACCCATTCGCCGCTCAAGCGCCTGCCGTACTCCGCAGACGGGTTCACGGCCGCGGCGACGTTCGCCGGCAGCGTCCACGGCGTCGTCGTCCAGATCACGAGCGACTCGCCTGCGCGACCCTTGAGCGGAAAGCGAACGAACAGCGAAGGGTCGGCGCGGTCGACATACGAGCCCGTGAGCTCGTGCGCGGAGATCGAGGTTCCGCAGCGCGGGCACCACTCGGTCGAGCGATGGCCGAGGTAGAGCCAGCCCCGCTCGTGCACGATCGCGAGGAACTTCCAGATGTACTCGATGTTCGTGTCGCTGAACGTGAAGTAGTCGTTGCCCCAGTCCATCCACTGGCCGAGTCGCTTGGAGGCCTTCGTCAGCTCGTCCGCCGACCAGACGACGAGGTCCCGGCACTTGCGGGCGAACTTCTCGAGCCCGTACTCCTCGATCTCGGGCTTCGAGTTGAGGCCGAGCTCACGCTCCACCCCGACCTCGACCCAGAGCCCCTGGCAGTCGAAGCCGTTCTGGTAGCGCTGGTCGTAGCCCTGGAGCCCCTTGAAGCGCTGGAAGACGTCCTTCAGCGTCCTACCCCAGGCGGTGTGGACGCCCATCGTCTTGTTCGCGGTGACCGGCCCGTCGAAGAACGAGAAGATCGGACCGCCGCTGTTCCGCTCGCGGAGCTTGGCGAAGATACCCTGGGCCTCCCACCAGGCCAGAACCTCCTCTTCGAGGGCGGCATGATCGGGCACCGTCGGGAGGGGTTGAAAGACTTGCTCGGCCATCGGGAAGCGAAGTGTATTGAGCGACGTTCTCAACTAAGAGGGATCGGGTACCGGTCCCCCTGGTCAAAGAAAGGAAGCACATGGCAACTGACGTAACCGACGCGACATTCGAGAACGAGGTCCTCCAGAGCGGCGAGCCCGTGCTCGTCGATTTCTGGGCGGAGTGGTGCGGCCCCTGTCATGCGGTCGCCCCCGTGCTCGAGAAGATCGCCGAGGAGCGGAATCTGAAGCTCGTCAAGGTCAACATCGACGAGAACCAGGATCTGGCGATTCGCTACGGGATCCAGTCGATCCCGAACATGGTGCTCTTCGAAGCAGGCCAGCCGAAGGCTTCCGCCGTCGGCGCCATGCCGAAGGGGATGCTCGAGCGCTCGCTCGGCCTCGGCGAAGAGACACCCGCCGCGTAGCGAGGAACTGCGGCAGGGGCCGGATTGCCGGCCTCTGCCTCTCCCTCAGACGACTTAGCTCTTCTCCTCGGGCTCGAGAAAGCTCGTGAAGGCAGCGTGCTTGGAGAGGAAGTCCTCGATCTCGGCCACGCCGGCACCCGCCCAGTCCTCGAGCCAGGTCTCGGCGAGGTCGTCCTCGATGCGATGAAGGCCGCGTTCGCTCATGGGGGCATGATCGACGGCATATCTGGGAGTGGCCATGGGCCGTTCGGCTCAACTTGGCAGTCCCGAGGGCCTACGGCGGCGGGTAGCGTTGGCCCGGCTTGCCCCGCTCATCAGCCACCTCGCACGAGCTAGCCCGGGTCGAGTTGCTCGCCGGCCTTCCGGGCCAGACGCTCGCCGTGCTCGCCAAGCGCATGGTTCGCGAGGAGGTCGCTCCCGGCACGGCGGTGGTCCGCGAAGGCGAGGCGGGCGACCGGTTCTACGTCGTGTTCGCCGGCATGCTCAGCGTGACGAACCGCGACATGGGCGAGCGCGTGATCCTGCGGCCGGGCGACTACTTCGGCGAAGTGGCGCTCGCGATGGACGTTCCCCGCACCGCGACCGTGACGGCGATCACACCAGCGGTCGTCGCGAGCTGCGACCGCGCCACCTTCGACGAGCTCCTGCGTCCGCTCTTCGCGGACGACTAAGCGGCGCTCTCGGCAAGCACGGCGTCGCTGAAGCCCGGCCACGCCCCCCTCGCCCAGTCGCCGAACTCGAGGTCGGTGAGCACACCGCAGGCGATGCCCGCGTCAGGGTCGACCCAGAGGAAGGTGCCCGAGCGACCGAAGTGGCCGAAGGTGCGCGACGAGTTGCGCCCGCCCGTCCAGTGCGGCTGCTTGCCGTCGCGCAACTCGAAGGCGAGGCCCCAGTCGTTCGGGTCCATCCGGCCCAGGCCCGGCAGAACACCGGCGAGCCCTGGGAACTGGACCGACGTCGCCTCCGCGAGCGTCACGGCCGCGACGAGCGTGGGCGCGAGCAGCTCACGGCCGAGCTTCAGCAGATCGTCGAGCGGACCGGTGTAGCCCCACGCCGGCGAGCCCAGCAGCTCGCCGGAGAGCGACAACGGGTCCAGGATCGCGGCCCGGAGATAACGCTCGAACGACATCTCCGCGTGGAGCGCGATCAGTTCTGCCGCCGCTTCGATCCCGGCGTTCGAATAGCTCCGCCGCTGCGCCGGCGGCATCAGCGGCGGCCCTCCGTCCAGCGGCAGCCCCGATGCGTGCGCAAGCAAATGCCGCAGCGTCGACCCGGGAGGACCGGCGGGCTCGTCGAGATCGACCGTCCCCTCCTCGACCGCGACGAGCGCGGCGAGCCCCA
>DATEXK010000096.1:0-15588 GCA_035257065.1 Gaiellaceae bacterium
CCGCACCGTCTTCCCGTCGACGTCGGTACGGCTTATCGCCCTGACGAACGATCCGAAGAAGCGGGTCCGCGCTGTCGCGGCGGGCGCCACGATCGCTCTGCCGAAGCGGACGCCGAACCTGAAGCTCGCCAAGGTCGTCGCCGCGCTCACGAGCTCCACGCGGACGCCGCCGGCGCACCACTAACGGGCACAGAGTTACGTGTCGCGGGTGGCGCCGGGCCGCCAGAGCGGCTCGTCACGGCCGGCGAGGGCGTTGGCCGCACGCGAGAGGATGAAGAGCAGGTCGGAGACGCGGTTGAGGTAGACGAGCGCGAGCGGGTTCACGTCGTACGCGTCGGCAGCGGTGAGCGCGGCGAGCTCGGCACGGCGACTCACGGCACGCGCGACGTTCAGGCGCGCGGCAGCCTCGGTGCCTCCGGGCAAGACGAAGCTCTTGAGCTCCGGCAGCGTCTCGTTGTGCTCGTCGCAGAGACGCTCGAGGCCGTCGATCATCGGCTGGATGACGCGGAGACGCTCGTCGGGCCCTGCGAATGGAACGGAGAGGTCGGCGCCGACGTCGAACAGCTCGTTCTGGACGCGCTCGAGCGCGGGCCGGAGCTCCGCGGGCACGTCGGTCGCCGCGAGCGCGAGTCCGATTTGAGAGTTCAGCTCGTCGACGATGCCGGAGGCAGCAATCCGCAGATCGAGCTTCGGCACCCGCAAGCCGTCGCCGAGGCTTGTCTCGCCCTGGTCGCCACCGCGCGTGTAGATCTTCGTCAGGCGCACGGGCTCGTTTCTGTCGCGCGGCACCCTCGTACAGTACGTGCATGATTCGACGAGCCACGCCGGAAGACATTCCCGCGATCGCCGCACTGTTCGAGCGCTCGTTCGGGACCCTCACGTTCTTGCCGATGCTGCACACGCGAGAACAGCACGAGGCGTTCTTCGGAGGCCTGCTCGAGACGCAGGAAGTGTGGGCGTACGAGGCCGGCGGCGCGCTGCAGGGGTTCACCGTGATCTCGGACCTGCTCGACCATCTCTACATCGATCCGGAGGCGTTCGGCACAGGCGTCGCCGATGCGCTCTTCGAGCACGCGACGGGCCGCCGCCCCGGCGGCTTCACGTTCTGGGTCTTCCAGCAGAACACCCGCGCCCGCCGTTTCTACGAACGCCACGGCTGTGTCGCGATCGAGCTCACCGACGGCGCGCACAACGAGGAGAAGGCGCCGGACGTTCTCTACGAGTGGCGCCCGGAGTCGTAGCCAGAGACTTCGATGTCCCAGGCAGCCATGTCCCGGTGCCAGGCACCAAGACGTGGCCGTTCGGAACGTGGCCGTTCGGAACGGATGAGCCCGCCCCCGGGCCGGCCCTGACTACCCCTGCGCGAGCGTGCGCTGCGTGAGGCCGAGGATCTCGCGGGCGATCACGAGCCGCTGGATCTCGCTCGTGCCCTCGTAGATCTCGGTGACCTTCGCGTCGCGGTAGTAGCGCTCGACGGGGAACTCCTTCGTATAGCCGTAGCCGCCGAGGATCTGGATCGCCTCGCCGGTCTGGCGGCGCGCCATCTCCGACGCGAAGAGCTTCGCCTTTGCTCCCGCCTCGGTGTGTGGCTCGCCCTTCTCCTTCAGCCACGCGGCCCGGTAGACCAGCAGGCGGGCGGCGTCGATCTCCGTCGACATGTCGGCGAGCTTCTGCTGGATCGCCTGGAACTCGGCGATCGCCCGGCCGAACGCATGCCGCTCCTTTGCGTACTCGCGCGCGACGTCGTAGGCGGCCTGCGCGATGCCCACAGCCTGCGCGGCGATCCCGATTCGCCCGCCGTCGAGCGTGCCCATCGCGACGCGGAAGCCCTTGCCCTCGTCGTGCAGCAGCCGGTCGCGACCGACGAGTGCCCCCTCGATCACGATGTCGTTCGTCACGGAGGAGTTGAGCCCGAGCTTCTCCTCGTCGCGCGTGACACGCACATGCTCGGCGTCGAGGACGAATGCGCTGACGCCTCGCGCCCCCGGCTGCTCCTGATCGGTGCGAGCGAAGAGCAGAAAGGTGCCGGCGTGACGGCCGTTCGTGATCCATTGCTTCGCGCCGGTGATCCGCCAGCCGTCGCCCTCCGCGTCGGCGCGCGTGCGGAGCGCGCCGGCGTCGGAGCCGGCCTCCGGCTCGGTCAGGGCGAAGGCACCGAGATGTTCCCCGCGCGCGAGCGGCGGCACGAACCGCGCGCGCTGCTCCTCGGTGCCGAAAGCGAGCAACGGCAGCGTCGCCGCGCTCGTGTGCACCGCGACCGTGACGCCGACGCCTGCATCGGAGCGCGAGAGCTCCTCGAGCACGAGGATGTAGGACAGGAAGTCGGCGCCTGCGCCTCCGTACTCTTCCGGGACGCACACGCCCATCAGGCCGAGCTCCGCGAGCTTCGCGAAGACCTCTCGCGGAAACCGGTGCTCACGGTCCCAGACGGCTGCGTACGGCTCGATCTCCTGGCGCGCGAAATCGCGGGTCAGCCCCTGGATCTCTTTCTGCTCCGGGGACAGCTCGAAGTCCACGCGCGGACTATAGTCGGGGTCGGTGAAACGCCTTCTGGCTCTTGTAGCCGTGCTCGCCGTTGCGGTGGCGAGCTCGGGAGGGGCGACTGCAGCGCGCAGCTCCGCATCGCCTGCAGCCGTGGCGCGCGCCTGGAGCAAGGCGCTCAATGCAAACGACAACGTGCGCGCCGCGGAGCTGTTCGCGCCGAACGCACGTATCGTTCAGCGTACGATCGACGTCCGGCTGACGAGTCGCGCACTCGCCATCGCATTCAACGCGTCATTACCGTGCGCCGGACGCGTCGTCGCCGTCACCGTCCATGGAAACCGCGCCGTCGCGACCTTCGTCCTCGGCGAGCGCCCGAAGCATCATTGCGACGGGCCGGGCATGAAGGCCGCGGCGCTCTTCATCGTGCGTGGCGGGAAGATCACGCTCTGGGAGCAGATCGCGGTGCCGAAACCGAACGCAGGCGGGCCGATCGCGTAACTACGCGGCGGCGAGCTCGCGCTGCGCCTGCTGCAGATCGCCCTCGCGCTCACAGAACGCGTCGACGACGTCAGGATCGAACTGCTTGCCGGCCTGCGCGACGATCTCGTCGCGCGCGGCCTCCCAGCGAAGCGCACGCCGGTAGGGCCTGTCGCTCGTCATCGCGTCGAGCGAATCGGCGACGGCGAACACGCGGGCATCGAGCGGAATCTCTGCGCCCGCGATGCCGTCGGGATAGCCCTTCCCGTCCCAGCGCTCGTGGTGCGAGCGAACGATCCGCAGCCCCTCGCCCTGGAGGAACGCGACGCCGCCGAGCATCTGCTCGCCCAGCACCGTGTGCGTCTGCATCCGGCGCCGCTCCGGCGGGGTCAGCGGCCCGGGCTTCTGGAGGATCCCGTCCGGGATCCCGATCTTGCCGACGTCGTGCAGCAGAAAGCCGTAGCGGATCGACGGATGATTGCTCAGGCGCTTCGGGTCGATCGTGGCGAGCAACTCGACTGCATAGCGCTCGACGCGGTGCGAGTGGGCATGCGTTCGCATGTCCCGCGACTCGAGCGCCGTCGCAAGCGCCGTCACAGTCTCGAGGTACGAGTCCTGGAGGAGCGTTCGCTGGCCGCGCTCGATCTCGAGCAGGTGCTGGAGGTCGCGGGCATAGAGCAGCACCTCTTCCTCGGCTGCGCGAGCCTTGCGAGGGCGTCGGGCGGGGACGCTTTGCTCGCCGCCGGCAAGCTCTTCGACGATCGCCAGCAGGTCGAGCGGGCTGAACGGCTTGCGCACGAGCGCCTGAGCGCCGCAGCGTTTCGCGCGCCGCGCCTCCTCGTCGTCCGCTCCCGTCAGGAGGACGATCGGGATCTTCTTCGTTCGCTCGGCGCCCTTCAGCTTCGTGCAGAGCTCCGAACCGCTCATGCCGGGCATGCGCAGGTCGAGCACGATCAGGTCGGGGCGACACTTCTTGATCAGCGCCTCCGCCTCGAGGGCGGAGCCCGCCTCGTCCACCTGCACGTGGGCGCCCTCGAACGTCGCCCGCAGCAACTCGCGGAGCGCAGGCTCGTCGTCGACGAGCAGAATCCTCACCGGACGTCTTCCCCCCTTCACGTCTCTTCTGTTATCGGCACGAACCCGCAGATGGTCGATACCCCGTTCGTGACGTCTACCGAAAAGACCTCTATAGCGGGAGAATTGTGCCCGCTAAGGCCGCACTTTAAGCGTACGAGTAAAAGCCGCGACCGGATTTCCGGCCCAGCCGGCCGGCCTGGACGTACTGGCGCAGGAGCGGACACGGGGCGTACTTCGGGTTCCCGAGCCCCTCGTGCAGCACTTCCATGATCGCGACGCACGTGTCGAGGCCGATCAGATCCGCCAGCGCCAGGGGCCCCATCGGATGGGCGAAGCCGAGCTTCGCGACCGTGTCGATCGCCTCCGGCTCCGCAACGCCCTCGAGGAGCGCGTACGCCGCCTCGTTGATGAACGGCATCAAGATCCGGTTGGAGACGAAGCCGGGCAGGTCGCGCGCCTCGGCCGGCGTCTTGCCGAGGTCGGTCGCGAGCGCAGAGATCGCCTGCGCCGTCTCGTCGGATGTCTCGAGCCCGCGGATCACCTCGACGAGCTTCAGCACCGGCACCGGATTGAAGAAGTGCATGCCGATCACGCGGTCGGGCCGTGACGTCGCGGCGGCAAGCAGCGTGATCGGGATCGACGACGTGTTCGAGGCGAGCACCGCTGCGGCGGGCAGCAATTCGTCGGCGCGGCGGAAGATGTCGCGCTTGACGTCGGCGTTCTCGACCACCGCCTCGATCATCAGGTCGGCGGCGACGAGGTCGTCTGACGGCTCGATCCGCGCGAGCACCTCCTCCGGATCGCCTCCCCCCTTCTCCGCAAGCCTCGCGAGGCTCTTGCCGATCGCGCCGAGCCCACGCTCGACGGCGCCCGGTGCCGCGTCGTAGAGCGAGACCCGGCGGCCGGACGCGGCGACGACCTGCGCGATCCCTCCGCCCATCTGGCCGGCGCCCACGACGAGAACGTGTTCGAACTCCATCGGGACGCAGGCTATCGTCGCCTGACCCTCGATCAGCCTCCGGAACCGTTCAGGTAGGAGATCTTCCAGCTGGAGAGATCGACGGCGACGAAGCCCGTGCCGTCCTTCTGATTGACCGCGAGGCTCGTTCCGTCGACCCGCAGTGCGAGCCGCATGTCCCAGGGCGCGTTCTGGTCGCCGCGCCACGGGACGCCGATGCAATGCGCAACGCCGCGCACGGTGTCGAGCGCGTGGATGAACGGGTACCCACCAGGGTTCGCGTACAGCGTGTACGCCCACCGGCCGTCGGCGCTCGTCACGCGATCGACGGCCCACCCCTGCATCACCCAGCTCTGCGTCTTGTCGGCGACCCGCCCCGGGAGCAGCTTGTGCGACGTGAGGTCGTACGCACGAACGATGTAGTGCTGGATGTCCTGGGTCGATGTGTGCTGAATGAGGTAGAGCTTCGAGGCGTCGGGCGAGAGCGCGTCGAACCCGAACGTTCCCTTCAAGGCGATCGTCGTGCGCGGGACGAGATCCTTCGCGCCGACGATCATGAAGCGCGAGGTCGACTGGAGGCCGACGCTTTGCAGCACGAAGGCGCTGCCGTCGTGGAAGAGCCCGCCCGTCAGGCCGTTCTGCGTGAGCCGTGCGATGCCGAACGCGCCCGGAACGGTTCGCGCCATGACGATCTCGCTCCGCGTGTCCATCGCGGCGACGCGCGTGTCGGAGCCCACCTTGAGTGCGACGAACTGCAGCGAGCCGTCGGCACTCGTAAGGGCTGTGCTGCCCTGGACGGCGAACGGGGTGGGATACGCGGCAGAGGCGGCCGAGACCACCGCAAGCGCTCCGACGACGACGAGCAGGGAACCGAGCCGGCGAATCATCGCTCCTCCTTACGACGCTGACGGTGGATCTACACCGCCCACGCCGCGAAGGTTCCTCTAGACCTCGATCAGGAGGGCGTCGCCCTGCCCGCCGCCGCTGCAGATCGCGGCGAGGCCGAGCCCGCCGCCGTTGCGGCGCAGCTCGTGGATCATCGTGCCGAGGATGCGGCCGCCGCTCGCGCCGATCGGATGGCCGAGCGCAACGGCGCCGCCGTTCACGTTGACCGTCTCCGGGTCGGCGCCGAGCAATGCGGTCGAGTTGAGCGCGACCGAGGCGAACGCCTCGTTCAGCTCGACGCGCTTCACGTCGCCGATCGTCCGGCCCGCCTTCTCGAGCGCGATGGCGCCGGCCTTCGCCGGGGTGCGCGCGAGATACGCGAACTCGTCCGCGACGTAACCCTGTGAAAGCACCGTCGCAAGCGACTCGAGCCCGTGCCGCTTCGCGTACTCCTCCGAGCAGACGACGACGCACGACGCGCCGTCGTTCACACCCGGGGCGTTCCCGGCCGTGGTCGTGCCCTCCGGATCGAACGCCGGCTTCAGCCCGGCGAGCCGCTCGTACGTCGTGTCGCGCCGCACGCTCTCGTCGAGCGCGAGCTCCGCGACGGGCACGATCTCGTCGTCGAAACGTCCCGCATCCTGCGCGGCTGCCGCGCGCTCGTGTGAGCGCAGAGCCCACCGGTCCTGATCCTCACGCGGGATTCCCAGCTCCCGCGAGACGAACGACGCCTGCTGCACCATGTGCTGCCCGTCGAACGACGAGGTGAGACCGTCGTGGATCATCAGGTCGATCAACGTCCCGTCGCCCAGGCGGTAGCCGAAGCGGGCCTGCTCGAGGATGTACGGCGCGTTCGACATCGACTCCATGCCCCCGGTCACGACGAGCTCGACGTCACCGGCCCGGATCATCGAGTCGGCGATCTCGATCGCGCGGATCGACGACGCGCACACCTTGTTGATCGTGTCCGCCGGCACCTCGATCGGGATCCCCGCACCGACGGCCGCCTGCCGGGCGGGCGCCTGCCCGGCGCCGCCCTGAAGCACCTGGCCCATGATCACGTAGTCGACGTCGCCGCCCTCGACCCCGGCGCGCTCGAGACCGGCGCGGATCGCGATCGCACCGAGCTCCGTCGCCTGGAAGCCCTTGAGACCGCCGCCGAGCTTGCCGAACGGCGTGCGCACGGCGGAGACGATCACGCTGCGGCTCATACGACGAGCCTAGTCGAACGTGATGAACATGCTGTTCGTCACTTGCTCGCAAAGGGCCGAAAGAGACCTTTCGCAACAGCTGCCCAAGGAAGTACCGTCATCAGACTGTGGCCGAACTGCTCACGTCAGATGAAGCTCCGACGGAGAACGGCGACGCTGGCGCGGTCGCCAAGTTCTTCGGGTTCCTCTTCATCATCGGCGTCTTTGGAGCTGGAGTCCTCGTCCTGTACCGCATCTATCCGGCGGGGATCCGCGAGAAGACCAACCCCGGATTTGTGGACAACATCTTCGGGTCCAACCTCGTTGTCTTCGCGTCGCGCCTCGTGCTCCTGTCAGCGGCTCTGGTGCTTGCCTTTGCGGGCGGCTACATCGTCGTCTCAATAGTGAGTTGGATGCGGCATCGCCAGTGGCTCTCGAAGATGGGTCCCTTCGAGGTGTCGAGAGAGGCGATCGAGCAGCTCCAAGGGCTGGTGCAGTTCTGGCAGGAGAATGCCGTTCAACAAGCGGAGGAGGTCTCGCAGCTCCAGGCCCAATTGCAGGAGACGAATGAGTTGCTTCAAATGTTCATGCAAGACCCTGATGAGGGTTTCCCTAAGAGCCCTGAAGCCGATAATCTCGGGGATGCTGATGAGCCCGACCCGCCGCAAGCAAGCTGAGCTCCTCATCAAGAGGAACGAGATCGCGATCAAGTACGCGTCGCAAGGTGTAGCGCGCGTCCAGGATGCGTCACGCCGCTCGGAGAAGGCCCTGCGCGCCATCCAGGCGTCCCTTGAGCGCGCACGAGTTCGCGGCTAGCGCACCGCGTCGCCAACCCATAAGGTCTGCTTCAGCTCAGCGCGAGAACGAGATGCCGGGCTCGAGGCGGCGGGCGAACGCGAGGAGCAGGCGCACGACCGCCTCGATGTCGTCGAGCTGGACGGTCTCGACCGGCGTGTGCATGTAGCGGAGAGGGATCGAGACGACGCCGGTCGGCACGCCTGCGCGGCTGAGATAGATCGCGTCCGCGTCGGTGTTCGTGTGCCCGCGGGAGACCTCGACCGAGCACGGAATCTCCTCCTGCTCTGCCGTCTCGTAGAGCAGCTCGAAGACGCCGGGATGCATCGAGGGCCCGCGCATCAACGCCGGACCGCCGCCCAGCTTGTGCTCGCCCTCGTCCTCGGGGTCGCCGCCGCGAACGTCCGTCGCCCACGTCACGTCGACGGCGATCGCAATCGCCGGCTGCAGCTCGAACGCCGACGCCCGGGCGCCGGCGAAGTCGCCGACCTCTTCCTGGACGACGGCGAGCCCGGCCACGTCGCCCGGCGTCCCGCCCTCGGCGGCGACGCGGCGCGCGACCTCGAGCGCGACATACGAGCCGATGCGGTTGTCGAGCGAGCGGGACGCGAGACGATTGTTCCGCAGCTCGACGGGCTCGCCGGCGACGACGGCGGTATCGCCCGGGCGCACGAGCGACCGCGCCTCCGCTCCGTCGCGCGCGCCGATGTCGAGATAGAGATCGTCGAAGCCGATCGACTTGCGGTCCTCGCCGGGCTTGCGCTTCTGCTTGCGCTGGCCGACGACACCCGGCAGCCGCCCGTCGCGCGTCAGGATCTCGACGCGCTGGCCGATCAGTACGTGCGGGTCGAAGCCGCCGAGCTGGCGAACGGCGAGGAACCCGTCCGTGCCGGCATGCGTGACGACGAGCGCGATCTCGTCGATGTGGCCGACGATCGCGAGGAGCGGCCCGCCGGCCGTGCCCGGGACGCGAACCCAGGACGAGCCGAGCACGTCCGTGTGCACGTCGCCGAAAACAGCGGCTTGCTCGCGCCACACCTTGGCGGCGAGCTCTTCCTGCCCCGACGGCCCTGGAGCCGCGAGCAGGCGTATGAGGCTGTCCGGGACGGCCATCGCGGAACTGTAACCGCGGCCCGAGCTACCGCCTCGGAGCAAGAGACGCCACGGCTATCGTTGACCGCATGGCAGCGAAGGTCTGGTTCATCACCGGCACCTCGCGCGGGTTCGGCCGCGAGTGGGCGATTGCGGCGCTCGAGCGCGGTGATTCGGTGGCGGCGACGGCGCGCGACATCGCCTCACTCGACGATCTCGTTGCTGCGCACGGCGACGCGGTGCTCCCGATCTCGCTCGACGTCACCGATCGCGCTGCGGCGTTTGCCGCCGTCGCCCGCGCGCACGAGCACTTCGGCCGCCTCGACGTGGTGGTGAACAACGCGGGCTACGGACAGTTCGGGATGGTCGAGGAGCTCACCGAAGCGGATGCCCGTATGCAGATCGAGACCAATCTCTTCGGGGCGCTGTGGGTCACGCAAGCTGCGCTACCGATCCTGCGCGAGCAGGGCAGCGGTCACTTCCTTCAGGTCTCGTCGATCGGCGGCATCTCCGCGTTTCCCACCCTCGGGATCTACCATGCGTCCAAATGGGCGCTCGAGGGCCTGAGCCAGGCGCTCGCACAGGAGGTCCGGGGATTCGGCGTGAAGGTCACGCTGATCGAGCCGGGCGGGTACTCGACCGACTGGGCAGGCAGCTCGGCCGGGCACGCCACGGCGCTGCCCGTGTACGACGCGCTGCGGGAGCAGGTGGCCGAGTGGCGGAGGCAGCGCGGCACGGCCGGTGACCCGGTGGCGACGCGGGAGGCCGTCCTGACGCTCGTCGACTTGGACGACCCGCCGCTGCGGGTTTTCTTCGGCGACGCGCCGCTTCGCATCGCCACGGCGGACTACGAGTCGCGGCTCGCGACGTGGAACGAGTGGCAGCCGCTCGCAGTCGCGGCACACGGCGGCGCGGACTGACCGAGGCCGATCGTCCGGTCGCGGTTGACGACCGCGGAGACCGGCCGTAGTCTGAAGGCGATGTTTCACACCTCCCGCAGCTGGTGGGCCTGGCGCAGCGAGCGTGGCGGGAGCCTGCGTTGATCTGACGCACACAGCCCGTTCTCGCTCGATTCGGCTCCTCTGGGAGCCTTTTTTGTACCCATGACGACAACCGCAGACATCGCCACCGATCTCCTCACCCCACTCGGGGCCTACCTCCGCCTGCGCGGGGGCGAGGGAACCCGGGGGACGTTCCTGCTCGAGTCGGTGGAGCGCGGACGCCTCGGCCGCTACTCGTTCGTGGGCTGCGGCTCGCGGCTCGTGAGCTTCGCGGAGGCGGAGGCCCTCGGCGAGCCGGTCGTCGGCTACCTCGGCTACGACGTCGTCGCCGAGCTCGAGCCCACGGTGCCGCTTCCGGCGGAGGGCCCCGACCTGCCGGTGAGCCTCTTCGTCGTGCCCGACCTGCTCGTTCGCTTCGATCACGCGCGCGGCATCGCCCAGGTCGTCCTCGGTGACCCCGCGCAGGTCGCCGAGATGCTCGCCGCGCCGCAACCCGACCTGCCACGCGGTACCGGGACGTCGCAGCCGCTGCGCCGCTTCCCCGAGCGCATCGAGCACCTGAGCCGCATCGAGAGGGCGAAGGCCCACATTCGCGAGGGCGACGTCTTCCAGGTCGTGATCTCGCAGCGCGCCGAGCGCCCGACGTCCGCGTCCGCCTTCGAGCTCTA
Source organism: Gaiellaceae bacterium (assembly GCA_035257065.1). Lineage (GTDB taxonomy): Bacteria > Actinomycetota > Thermoleophilia > Gaiellales > Gaiellaceae > Palsa-739. Next base: position 10,628 of record DATEXK010000096.1, read on the forward strand.
CCGTGCGCTGCGGCGCGTGAACCCGTCGCCGTATCTGTTCCTGCTCGAGCTCGACGACATCGCGCTCGTCGGCAGCTCGCCCGAGACGGTCGTCAAATGCGCAGGCTCGCGCGCCGAGCTCAACCCGATTGCGGGCACGATCGCACCCGGCGAAGGCGACGCCGAGGCGCTGCTCTCCTCGGAGAAGGACCGCGCGGAGCACGTGATGCTCGTCGACCTCGGCCGCAACGACCTCTCGCGCGTCTGCGTTCCCGGATCGGTGCGGGTCGAGCGCTTCATGGAGCCGGAGCGGTACTCGCACGTCACGCATCTCGTGTCGGAAGTCGTCGGCGAGCTGCGCGAAGGCTGCACGCCGTTCGAGCTGTTGCGCGCGTGCTTCCCCGCCGGCACCGTGTCGGGCGCGCCGAAGGTGCGCGCGATGCAGCTGATCTCCGAGCTCGAGGGACACCGGCGCGGCATCTATGCGGGCGCAGTCGGCTATGTGTTCCCGCAGCAACGCGAGCTCGACACCTGCATCGCGATCCGCACGCTCGTCTTGCGCGACGGCGTCGCGTACCTCCAGGCGGGCGGGGGGATCACCTCCGACTCCGACCCGGCGTCGGAGCACCAGGAGTGCCTGAACAAGCTCGGCGCGCTGGAAGCCGCGATCGAGCTTGCTGAGCAGGAGCAGCGGCGATGATCCTGCTGATCGACAACTACGACTCGTTCACGTACAACCTCGCGCATCTGTTCGGCGCACTGGGGGTCGAGGTGAAGGTGCTGCGCAACGACGAGATCGACGTCGACGAGGCCGTGCGGCTCGCGCCGTCGCACCTCGTCGTCTCCCCCGGCCCCGGCCGCCCTGCCGACGCCGGAATCTCCGTCGAGGTCGTCCGCCGGCTGGGCGCCACGACTCCGACGCTCGGCGTATGCCTCGGGCATCAGGCGATCGTCGAGGCCTTCGGCGGCGAGGTGGGCTACGCGAGGGAGTTGCTGCACGGCAAGGCGAGCCCCGTGATGCACGACGGGACCGGCATCTTCACCGACCTGCCCGAGCCGTTCGACGCGGGCCGGTACCACTCGCTCGCCGCGACGCGCCTGCCCGACTGCCTCGAGCCGACGGCGTATGCCGAGGACGGTGAGGTGATGGCGGTGCGCCATCGCACGCTACCGGTCGTCGGCGTGCAGTTTCACCCGGAGTCCGTGTTGACGCCCGACGGGCCGACCCTCGCCGGCAACTTCCTGGAGGGGTTGCTGTGATCCAGCAGGCGCTCGCGCAGCTGCTCGAAGGCCACGACCTCTCGCGCGAGGACGCGCGCGAGGCGATGAACACGATCATGCGCGGTGAGGCGACGCAGGTGCAGATCGCCGGCCTCCTGATCGCACTGCGAGCAAAAGGCGAGACGGCGGACGAGATCGCGGGTTGCGCCGAGGCGATGCGCGAGCACGTGCTGCGCGTCCGGCCGCAGCGCACCGATCTCGTCGACATCGTCGGCACGGGCGGCGACGGCGCGAACACGTACAACATCTCGACCGCGGCGGCGCTCGTCGCAGCAGGCGCCGGTGCGGGGATCGCGAAGCACGGCAACCGTGCGGCGTCATCGGCGACGGGTGCAGCCGACGTCCTCGAAGCATTGGGATTCCGGCTCGACGTCGAGCCGGGCCGGATCGAGCGCTCGATCGACGAGCTCGGCTTCGGCTTCCTCTTCGCGCAGGCGCACCACCCGGCGATGCGATACGCGGCGCCCGTCCGCCGCGAGCTCGCTACACGGACGGTCTTCAACGTGCTGGGCCCTCTGACGAACCCCGCCGGTGCGCGGGCGCTGATGCTCGGCGTCTACTCGCCTGAGTTGACGCGCACGCTCGCAGCGGCGCTGGTGCAGCTCGACGCGACGCGCGCCTACGTCGTGCACGGCGCAGGCGGCATCGACGAGCTCTCGCCCTGCGGGCCGAATCTCGTCTGCGAGGTCGAGAACGGCAGCGTTCGCGAGTACGAGCTCGACCCGCTCGACCTCGGCATCGAACGGTGTGATCCGTCGGAGCTTCGAGGCGGCGACCCTGCGACGAACGCGCGAGCGCTGCGCGACGTGCTCGCGGGTGTCGACGGGGGTCACCGCTCCGCCGTGATCCTCAACGCCGCCGGCGGCATCGCCGCGGCCGGCCATGCGGAGAACCTGCGCGAGGGGATCGAGCGCGCGCGCGAGGCAATCGACTCCGGCGCTGCCGCGTCACGGCTCGAAGAGCTCATCGCGTTTTCGCAGGAGGTGCCGGCATGAGGTTCGCGGACGCACTCGCGCAACCCGGCCTGCGCGCGATCGCAGAGTTCAAGCGCCGCTCGCCGTCCATGGGCGACATCCGTCCCGACGCCCGCGTCGAGCTGTTGGTGCCGGAGTACGCGGCAAACGGTGCGAGCGCAGTCTCCGTCCTCGTCGACGCCGCGTTCGCCGGCACCGTCGACGATCTCCGCGCAGCGCGGGCAGTCTCCGACGTGCCGCTGCTCGGCAAGGGCTTCTTCTCGACGGAGGACCACCTACGCGAGCTGCGCGAGGCGGGCGCCGACGCCGCGCTCCTCATCCTCCGCGACCTCGACGACGAGCAGGTTGCGCGCCTGATGCGGTATGCCTCGGAGATCGGGCTCGACACGCTCGTCGAGGCGCACGACATCGACGAACTCGCACGTGCGACGCGGCTCGACGCGCCCATCATCGGAGTGAACGCGCGCGACCTCTCGACATTTCGCATCGACCGGCAGGCTCAGCTCGACCTCGTGTTCCTCGCATCGAGCCCTGGCGACCGGATCGTGATCGCTGAGAGTGCGATCCACACACGTGCGCAAGCGGCGGGCGCCGAGCTCGCGGGCGCGGATGCCGTCCTGGTCGGAACCTCATTGATGCAGGCGGCGGGGCCCGGAGCGAAGCTGCGCGACCTGCTCTCGCGCCCTCTCGTGAAGGTGTGCGGACTGACGCGCCAGGAGGACGTCGACGCGGCCGTCGAGGCGGGCGCGGACATGCTCGGCTTCATTTTCGCCGCGGGAAGCCCCCGTCGAGCCGAGGCCGTGCTCGACGTTCCCGACACGGCGCTGTCGGTGGCCGTGTTCGTCGGGACAGCCGCCGAGACCGGCGCCGACCTCGACCAGATCTATGGGAACGAGACCGGCAAGGTCCGCGGCCGCCACGCGCTGCTCATGCGCAAGGGCGAGCCCGTGGCCGTCGTCCCGGACCTACCCTGGCTGGCCGACGACCCGGAGCATTGGGAGAAGGCCCGGGTGACGGAGGGGCGCGTGATGCTCGCAGGTGGGCTCGGCCCGGAGAACGTCCGCGCAGCGATCGAAGCGGTGCGTCCGTGGGCGGTCGACGCAGCGTCCTCGCTCGAGAGCGAGCCGGGAGTCAAGGACCATGCGCGCGTGCGCGCATTCATCGAGGAGGCACGACAATGAGCACGACCAGTCTGTTCGGCACGTACGGCGGCCGCTACGTCCCAGAGACGCTGATTCCGGCGCTCGACGAGCTCGAGCAAGGGTGGCGCGCTGCGCTCGCCGACGACACCTTCCACGCAGAGCTGCACGCGCTGCTCACGAACTACGCGGGACGCCCAACGCCGCTCACGCTCAGCGAGCGCTTCGCGCCGGGCAAGCGGATCTATCTCAAGCGCGAGGACCTGCTCCACACCGGTGCGCACAAGCTCAACAACGCGCTCGGCCAGATCGTGCTCGCGCAACGGCTCGGCAAGCGTCGCATCGTCGCCGAGACGGGCGCGGGACAGCACGGCGTCGCGACGGCCACCGTGTGCGCGAAGTTCGGGCTCGAGTGCGTCGTCTACATGGGCGAGGAAGACATCCGTCGCCAGAAGCCGAACGTCGAGCGCATGGGCCTCCTCGGCGCCGAGGTGCGCCCCGTCGACTTCGGTACGAAGACGCTCAAAGAGGCGACGAGCGAGGCGATCCGCGACTGGATCACGAACGTCGAGACGACGCACTACCTGATCGGCTCGTGCGTCGGCCCGGCGCCGTATCCCGAGATCGTCGCGGAGCTGCAATCGGTGATCGGGCGGGAGGCGCGCGAGCAGCACCTCGCGGCCGAGGGACGCCTGCCGGAGGTGGTCATCGCCGCAGTCGGCGGCGGCTCGAATGCGATCGGCATCTTCCACGGATTCCTCGACGACGCCGACGTCCGCCTCGTCGGAGTCGAGGCGGCCGGAGCCGCATCGCTCGGCACGGGCCGCACGGGCGTGCTGCACGGCGCGCTCTCCTCCGTGCTCGCCGACGAGGACGGGCAGATCGCAGATGCGCACTCGATCTCGGCCGGCCTCGACTACCCCGGCGTCGGCCCCGAGCACGCGTTCCTGCGAGACGAGGGCCGCGCCACGTACGTCGGTGCGACCGACGAAGAAGCACTGCGCGCGTTCCGCGATCTCGCGCGCACCGAAGGCATCATCCCGGCGCTCGAGCCGGCGCACGCGCTCGCCCGTGCGCGAGAGCTCGACGCGGATCTGATCCTCGTCTGCCTCTCCGGCCGCGGCGACAAGGATCTCTCCGAGGCGCTCGCCGGACTGGAGAAGCTGGCATGAAGAAGCTCGTGATCTATCTGATGGCGGAACCGGAGACGCCGGAGCTCGCGCGGGCTGCGGTCGAGGGCGGCGCCGACATCGTCGAGCTCGGCTTCCCGTTCTCCGACCCCCTGGCGGACGGGCCCGTGATCCGCCGCGCGGCCGAGCGTGCGCTCTCACGCGGAATGCGCACCCGCGAGTGCCTCGACGTGCTCAGGCAGACGCACGTGCTCGTGCCCGAGACCCCGCTCGTGCCGATGACCTATTCCTCGCTGCTCGAGGCATACGGATGGACTCGCTTTGCCGACGACGTGGAGGCTGCCGGTGGCGCAAGCATGATCGTCGCCGACCTGCCCGTCGACGAGCGGCCCGAGTTGCGGCGCGTGCAGCTCGTCGCCCCCACGTCCACAGACGAGCGGATCGCGCTCGCAGGCGCC
>DATEXK010000097.1:0-8891 GCA_035257065.1 Gaiellaceae bacterium
GGTGATGCGCGTCACCCCGCGCGCCGCCAGGCGCCGGTGCCCTTCCGCGACGAGCTCGCGGGCGATCCCCCGCCGCCGGTGCTCCGGCGCCACCGCGAGGCGGTACATCTGGCCGCGCCAGCCGTCCCACGTCGCGATCAACGTCGCGACGAGCGTGCCCTCGGCCTCGGCGACGAGCAGCGCGGTCGAGTCGAACGCGAGCAGCTGCTCGACTCCTTCCGCCGAATCCTCCACACCGGCATACGCGCTTCTGCCCTGCGCCCAGACCGCGAGCACCGCCGGAATGTCGGCGACGTCCGCCGACCGAATCTCATACCGCTCCGTCCTCGACATGCACGGTATTCAACAGATGTCCGGCTGGTCGGCGTCTCACGAGCCCGAGCGACTCTCGAACCGAGGCCCAGCCATTAAGATCGACGGTGTGGCGCAGCACCTCGCGAACGCGGATCTCATCAGCGATCCGCGTCGCGCGGGCGCCCGGGCACACCTGCGCGCGATGGGGCTCTCGGAGCGCGACTGGGCGAAGCCGCTCGTCGGGATCGCGACGACCTGGACGGGGACGATGCCGTGCAACCTCGGCCAGCGCGACCTCGCACGCCACGTCGCGACCGGCGTCAGAGAAGCGGGCGGCACACCGGTCGAGTTCAACACGATCGCGATCTCCGACAACCTGACGCAGGGCATGCCGGGGATGCGCGCGTCGCTCGTCAGCCGCGAGGTGATCGCCGACTCGATCGAGCTCGTCGGCCGCAGCCAGCCCTTCGACGGGATCGTCTGTCTCGTCGGCTGCGACAAGACGGTGCCCGGAGCAGTGATGGCGCTCGTCCGGCTCGACGTGCCGGCCCTCGTCCTCTACTCGGGCGCGATGGCCATCGGCTCGCACAAGAACGCGCCCGTGACGATCCAGGACGTGTGGGAAGCCGTCGGCGCGCACGAGGCCGGGCAGATCTCCGACGACGAGCTCGACGCCCTCGAGCGTGACGCGTGTCCCGGGATGGGCGCGTGCACCGGGCATTTCACCGCCAACACGATGGCCGTTGCGATCGACTTTCTCGGGCTCGGACCGGCCGGCCTCGGCGGCGTGACAGCCACGGATCCAGCGAAGCCCGACGCCGCCGTGGCAGCCGGCCGGATGGTGCTGGACGTGATCGCCCGCGACGCGCGACCGTCGTCGTTCGTCACGCGCGAGGGACTCGAGAACGCGATCGTCGGCGTGACGGGAACCGGCGGCTCGACGAACGCCGTCCTGCATCTGCTTGCGTTTGCCGACGAGGCGGGTGTCGAGCTGACGCTCGACGACTTCGACCGGCTCTCGGCATCCACCCCCGTCGTCACGAGCCTGACGCCCGGTGGGCGGTACGTCGCCGGCGACCTGCACCGCGTGGGTGGAACACCAACGGTGATGCAGCGGCTCAGCGAGCATCTGCACCTCGACGCGCCGACGGTGGACGGACGCACGCTCGGCGAGATCGCAGCCTCCGCCGCGGAACCCGACGGCGACGTCGTCGCGCTCGCCGCCGCGCCGTTCAAGCCGGGCGGCGCCCTGCGTGTGCTGCGCGGCAACCTCGCCCCCGACGGAGCGGTCGTCAAGCTCGCCGGACACGAGCGACCCGTTCACCGGGGCCCGGCCCGCGTCTTCGAGTCCGAGGCGACGTGCAAGGCCGCCGTCTACGACGGTCTCGTGCAACCGGGCGACGTCGTCGTCCTGCGCGGCGAAGGGCCGGCCGGCGCTCCGGGCATGCCCGAGATGCTGTCGATCACGTCTGCGATCGTCGGCCGCGGGCTCGGCGACTCTGTCGCGCTCGTCACCGACGGCCGGTTCAGCGGCGCAACGCGCGGGCTCATGGTCGGCCACGTGTCGCCCGAGGCGGCGCACCGCGGGCCGATCGGGCTCCTGCGCGACGGCGACGTCGTGACGATCGACGTGGAGAGCCGCCGCCTCGACGTCGATCTCACCGACGCCGAGCTCGCCGAGCGCGACGCGACCCGCACGCTCCCCGAGCCGCGCGTCCGCCGCGGTGTCCTCGCGAAGTACGCGCGCACCGTCTCTTCCGCGTCGCGCGGCGCGGTGACTCACTGAGCGGTAATCCATTGAGTGGGCAACTCGCAGGGAAGGTCGCGCTCGTCACCGGCGCAGGCCGCGGCATCGGGAGGGCGCTCGCGCTGGGCTTCGCCGCCGAAGGAGCGCTCGTCCACGTCAACGACCTCGACGCGCCCGACGGCACGCTGGCCGCGCTACCGGAGGAACGGCGCGGGCTCGCACTCGCCTACGACGTCTCCGACGTCGGAGCGATCCGCGAGATGTTCGGCCGGCTCGACCGGCTCGACGTCCTCGTCAACTGCGCGGGCATCACCGGCTGGATCGACCTCGGCGACCCGAGCGAGGCGACGTGGGACCAAGTGATCGACACGAATCTCAAGGGCACGTTCTTCTGCTCGACCGAAGCCGCGCGGTTGATGCGCACCGGCGGCGGCGGCTCGATCGTCAACGTGTCGACGGTCGTGGCCGCGCGCGCCCTGCGCAACCTCGCTGCCTACGCGGCGAGCAAGGGCGGAATCAATGCGCTGACGATCCAGCTCGCCGCCGAGCTCGCGCCCGACCGCATCCGCGTCAACGCGTTCGCGCCCGGTGCCACGAACGTCGAGCGGAACCTCGCGGACGATCTGACGTATGTCGAGCTCTGGTCGCCGCTGATTCCGCTCGGCCGCGTAGCCGAGCCCGAGGACATGGTGGGGCCGGCGGTCTTCCTCGCGTCGGGCCAGTCGGCGTACGTCACGGGGCAGGTGCTCTACGTCGACGGCGGGTGGACCGTCGCCGGCAGATATCCCGAGACGTACGTCGACGGCGCGAAGACGCGCTGAGCTACTTCATCGGCCCGTCGAGCCAGGGATCGCGCGCTGCATCGCCTGCCGCGGAGCCTCAGCCGAGCTTCGCGCATTTCGCCGCGCTCGCCGTTCCGTCGTCGACGCTCTTCACGGTGCTCGTGTTCGTGCCCTTGTACGTCGCCGTGCACTCCCACTCCTTGTCGGTGGCCACGACCTCGACGAGGCCCTGATGCCCGTGTGGGCCCATGTCGGTGTGGTTGCAGTGGTAACGCCCGGGAGGGACGCTGTCGGCTGCGTCCGGGTGATGCCAGACGAAGCGCGGCATGAAGCCGTTGAAGCCCGCTCTGATGACGTCCTTCTGCGGCTCCTGCGTCCCGACCCCGGCGTTCGTGCAGCCGAGATCGACCGCCGCGCGCGACCCGGGCGTTCCTGGCTCCGGCGCACCCGCCTTGTCCACGAGCTGAAGATGGATCGTCCAGGTCAGCGTCACATCGCTCCGTTTGCCCTTGAACGCGAAGCGCAAGACGTGGTAGCTCGTCGCGCGCGCGGCCGGATCGAACGTCGCGGAGATCGGGCCGATCACGAACGAATAGTCGGGCTTGGGTTGCGCCGCCCCGGCACCGGCCGGGAGCACCGCCAGCACGCAGGTAGCAAGAGCTGCAATCGCCGCAGGCCTGCGCGCACGCCGATTCGAGCACGCGGTGCCGGGAATGTCAATGAGCAGACGCAGCGGCACAGGGCATTCATGTTGGCCGGATGGTCAACATGAGGTGAACATCCGGGTCATTGCGGCCTAACCACCGCAACGGCAGCTACCATGCCCGTACGGACGCTGTTGGTGGCGTCCGGAGCTTGGCTTCGAGGCCTCAGGCGTTTCTTTGCTGGGGCCCTTTTTTATGCCCGAAAATGAGAGGAGCACGAATGACCACCGCAACAGCACGCGTGATGACAGTTGAGGACGATCCGATTGTGCGGGCCGACCTGCGGCTCGTGCTCGAAGACGCAGGGTTCGGCGTGTGCGCCGGCGCCCGCGACGGAATCGAGGCCGTCGATCTCGCCCGGCTGCACGCTCCGGATGTGATCGTCCTCGACCTCGGTCTCCCGTTGCTCGACGGGGTCGAAGCGACGAGGCGGATCCTCAGCGAGCGCGACGTTCCGATCATCGCGTTGACCGGACGCTCCTCGAGCCTCGCCACGGAGGCGATCGAAGCGGGAGCTGTAACGGTCCTGCGCAAGCCGTTCGCCGAGCGCGAGCTCGTCGACACAGTGACGACCGCGCTCGCATCGCACACACAGAAGCTGCGAGACGAATCCCGCACGGCGCTCGCGACAGTCCTCGGGCTGGTCGGGTATCCCGAGACCTGGGCGGAGGATCTCGAGCGGCGCGCATACGAGAGCGGCCGGCTCTGGAGGCAGGTGAGCTAGACGCCGTTCGCCCGACCCGGCGGAGGGCAAGATGGTGCGGGCCGTTTACGAAGCGGCCTTCGGAAGTGCATGCTGAGCACCAGACATGCCCGGTTTCCTCAACTGGATTCGGTCGACCCTTCGCGGTGAGGTGTCCGCTTCGGAGCTCTACGCCCGCCGAGGCGCCGGCACGGCCGCGTACTCGCTCGCCGAGGAGGCTTCCGGCACCGAGGGTGACGATCGCGGGACACGCCTCTTCCGCGTCTGCGCGTGGAACGCGTTTGCGCTGCAGACGATCGCGGAGACGCTCATCGACGTCGACGCGGCCGACGATCCCGGCACGGCGGGGTACGTCCCGCGGTCGACGCTGCACTTCGCGAGCGACTGCGTCGACCGCGTCCCCGACTGGATCCGCCTCGCCCGCATCGTGCAGACCGACCCGGAGGCCCGCATTCGGGGTCTGCCCGCGAAGCTTCCGGTGTGGCAAAGCGGCGAGCCGACGAGACACAGCGAGCTGCATGCACTGCGCTCGGCGTACGAGGCACTCGAGGCGAGGGTCGAGAGCGATCTGCAGGCACTCTCCGCACGATCCTCCGCAGATTCGATCGCGCAGGTTCGGCGGGTGCGCGCAGAGATGGAGAGCGCGGCGGAGTACGCAGGTGCGATCTCGCACAGCAACTCGGGTGCGGTCGACCGGGGCGAGGCACGCTGGCGCCTTCTGTCCGCGCTCGAGTGCGCGTTCTTGCTCGGGCAGATCATCGCGCTGCCGTCACTCGTGGAGGTGGCGCGCGCATGGGGCAGCGGTGAAGCCGAGTCGGACGTCGCGGACACCGCTTCCTGGCTGGAGATCTGCGCCGGCTGGCCGGTGATCGACGCGGACGGAATGAAGGTCGGGCTCGTGTGTCGTGTACTGGGAGATCGCGACACCGGCGAGTTCAAGGGCATCGAGGTCGCGGCGAACAGTGCGACGCCGACGATGCGTGTGTCGCCGGCATCGATCTCGGTGATCGACGCGGGCGAGGTCAAGCTGTCGGTGCAGCGCGCAGAGCTCGCGGGCTAGGTCACGCTCGGCGATCGAGCTCTGCGACGAGCTTCTGCGGGGCGACGGTGCAATACGCATCTTCGACGATGCCCGTGAGCTCTTCCCAGTCGACGCCGTCGTTCAGGCGGACACCCAGCCAGCCGCGGTGCCCGACATATGGGGGCACGAAGAACTTCGTCTCGTCCGCGTCGACGAGCAGCTGCTGATCGCCCACCGGCGCCGCGCACCAGATCGCGAAACGGCCGTCACCGTGATGGTCGTCGAGCAGCATCAGGAAGCACTTCTCGTCCCGCACGAAGAACGACGGCGCGCCGTGGCTCGGCCGCTCCGTCGTCTCCGGGAGCGCGAGACAGACGCTGCGCAGGCCTTCCAGCACGGCCTTTCGCTTGGCGGCGTTCGGGTAGCCCACAGGCGGATCGTCGCACGCCGCGGTACCGTTCCTCTTCCGGGGCGGTTAGCTCAGCTGGTAGAGCACCTGCTTTACACGCAGGGGGTCGGCGGTTCGAGCCCGTCACCGCCCATATGGCCGTTGAAGCTGCCCAGGTGAGCCTCCTCCGTTGGCTGCGACGCCAGCTCGCGCAGCCGACGGCGATTCGCGAGCATCTCGAGGCCGCGGTCGAGAACGACGACCCGGCCGAAGCGCGGCGCCTCGTGGCGCGCTTCCCATTCTCGGCAGAGCAACGACGGAACATCGAGCAGCTGCTTCAGGCCTGGGAGCGCGGGAGCTCCGGGCCGTAGGTTTTACACTGGCCGCGGGGCCGGTAGCTCAGCTGGTAGAGCAGGGGACTTTTAATCCCAAGGTCACAGGTTCGAGCCCTGTCCGGCCCATACGATTTGCAGGAAAAGTCCGCGGGAGCAGCGACCATGGAGGTTCTGCGCGTACGCGGGTACCGAAGCGGTGCGGCGGCCCAGTAAGTACTCCCGCGTACGTGCCCGCGCCGCTCCCCACGAGCGGATGGGCGTGCCGGTCCTGCAGGGCGACGTGTGACCCTCTGAGGTCGAGGTCGAAACCTCGACTTCAAGGGGGTTTGCGGTTGCGACCATGCGACCTAGGTTGGAGAGCGGTGGCCAGAGAAGCGACAACGTTCGGGCGCGGTTTACCCCGCGCGAGCGCCGCGTTTGAGCATCGGGCGCTGTTCGACTGCGCCACTCGTGCTCTCGACGTTCTTCTCGCACTCCTCTTTCTCGTCGCTTTCTCGCCGGTGATCCTTCTTGCGATCGTGGCCATCCGCCTCGAGACGCCGGGGCCCGCGCTCTACCGCCAGGAGCGAATGGGTAGAAAAGGCAGGATCTTCTCTCTCTTGAAGCTCCGGGGGATGTACATCGATGCGCCGCAGAGATTCCCGTCGCTCTATGACCACCAAGCGACCGCAGGTGAAGACACCGCGGCAATGTATTTCCACCGTGCCAACGATCCGCGCCTCACGAACGTGGGCCGCTTCCTGAGAAAGCACTCCTTCGACGAGTTGCCGAATTTCTGGAACGTCTTGCTCGGCGACATGAGCATCGTGGGGCCGAGGCCCGAGATCCCCGAGCTCGCCCACCTGTACGGATCTTCGTTGGGCGCGTTGCTCTCGGTGAGGCCGGGTATCACCAGTCCCTCGAAGGCACGAGGCCGAGACATGCTGTCATTCGAGGAGACGTTGGCGCGTGATCTCGAGTACGTCCGGAACCGGTCGCTCGCTTTGAACGTGCGAACCATCGCCGAGACCGCTCTTACCGCATTCCGCGGCGTGGGGGTTCGCTGAAGTGAGTGCAGCCGCGAGTGTCAGACGCGCTCGCGTGGGTGCGGCGCAGGCTGGGCCAGAGAAGCCCATCGTCTTCGGCGCCCCCGACTTGCAGGACGACGAGATCGCGGAAGTCATAGACACGTTGAAGTCCGGTTGGATCGGCACCGGACCAAAGACGAAACGATTCGAATCTGAGTTTGCAGAGTATGTCGCCGCCGATCACGCGGTTGCGACGAATTCCGGCACGGCTGCGCTGCATCTGGCTCTGAATGCACTGGGCGTCGGTCCGGGGGACGAGGTGATCACGAGCCCTCTCACATTCGTCGCGACGGCCAATGTCATCGAGCACTGTGGCGCGCGACCTGTATTCGCCGACGTATCGCTGTTCGACGGGAACATCGATCCGGATCGGATCGACGAACTCATCACAGCTCACACGAAGGCGATACTTCCCGTTCACTATGCCGGTGCGCTTGCGCCCGTGGGACGAATCCATGAGCGACATCCGGAACTGCCGATAGTTGTCGACGCGGCGCACGCGGTCGAAGGACGATATGCGGACGGCTCGAGCTCAGCCGCGAACGGCGCAACGTGCACCGCCTACAGTTTCTATGTGACGAAGAATCTCGTCACGGGTGAGGGTGGGATGCTCGTGACGAATCACGAGGACTTGGCCGAGGTCGCACGTGCCCGGAGTCTGCATGGGCTCGACAACGATGCCTGGAGCCGGTACTCGAGCGGTGGCTACAAGGAGTACGACATGCGGTACCCGGGATTCAAGTACAACATGACCGATCTCCAGGCGTCTCTCGGAATCCATCAGCTCAAGCGTCTCGAGAGCGCATTCGACCGACGGGTCGAGATCTGGCACACGTACAACGACGCGTTCAGAAGTCTGCCAGGCGTGCGGATTCCTCCTGTCGCGCTTTCCGAAGACCGCCACGGTCGGCACGCGAGGCACCTCTACGCGCTTTGGCTCGACTGGCGCGAGCTGGGTTTCGGGCGACGCGAGTTCATGACGGCCATGCGTGACCGCGGCGTCGGCACCGGCTGGCACTTCAAGGCGGTGCACTTGCACTCCTTCTACCGCCAGAAGTACGGGTACGAAAGCGGCTGCTTTCCGTGGTCGGAGTCGATTGCCGAACGCACGGTGAGCATTCCGTTGTCTTCCGCGTTGACGGATGCGCAGGTCGACCGTATCGTCCGCACCGTCACGGATCTGCTTACCGGGACGAGGAATGGCAAACGCCGACGTCGTCGTCTCGATCGTTAGCCACTCCAATCGCGATCTCGTCCTTCGCTGCCTAGACGCTCTGGAGCGCTCGCGCGGCTCCCGGTACACGCAGGAGGTAGTCGTACTCGACAACGCTTCGCGAGACGGATCCGTCGAGGCGATTCGCGAGCAGTTCCCGAGAGTGAGTGTGATCGCGCAGGGGCGACGCTGTGGGTTCGGAGCGAATCACAACAGCGTGATCGCCGCGACGCGAAGTCGCTACCTCCTCCTCCTGAACGACGACGCGGTGGTGGAGGAGGGCTTGCTCGACCAACTGGTGGAATATCTCGAAGAGCGGCTGCCCGTGGCCGCCGTCGCCCCGCGGATCGTTTCTCCGGACGGGCAGCCGCAGCAGACGGCGTGGCGATCGCCGACGCCGATGGGTTGCCTGCTGTTCGCCCTCACCTTGGGCCGCGTGGGGTGGGTGCAGTCGACGGGTCGAGACCCTCGGCCGGTGGGGTGGGCTTCCGGCTGTGCCTTACTCGTTCGCCGCGATGCGCTGGAACATGTCGGTGGCTTCGACGAGCGGTTCTTCATGTATGCGGAGGACACAGATCTTTGCCGGAGACTCTCCAATGCCGGCTACGAGATTCACTTCCTTCCTTCGGCTCACGTG
>DATEXK010000098.1:0-2941 GCA_035257065.1 Gaiellaceae bacterium
GCGATGAACGTCGCCGTCGCCTTCGACCACCGCGGCGTCCACCTGCGCGAGACGGTTCTGCAGACGCTCCAGGCCGACGGTCATGCGATCGTCGACCTCGGCACGGACACCGACGAGCCCCGCATCGACTATCCCGACAAGGCGAGGGAGCTCGGGGACGCCGTCAACGACCGCCGGGCTGAGCGCGGCATTCTCGTCTGTGGCTCCGGTGTCGGCGCGGCGGTCGCCGCCTGCAAGATCGCCGGTATCCGGGCCGCGATCTGCCACGACACGTATTCCGCGCATCAGGGCGTCGAGCACGACGACATGAATGTTCTCTGCCTTGGTTCCGAGGTGATCGGGCCGAGTCTCACGGTCGAGCTCGTGCGCGCGTTTCTCGGGGCGCAGTTCGACGGCGGCGAGCGCTACGTACGACGGTTGGAAAAAGTGGCTGCGATGGAAAGAGAGATGGCACATGGCTAAGTCGAACCTGCACACGCTGAGCGCGAAGGGCCAGTCGGTCTGGATCGATTCGCTGTCGCGGCACATGCTCGAGTCCGGCTCGCTGAAGAAGCTCATGAAGGACGACGCTGTCGTCGGCGTCACGACGAACCCGACCATCTTCCAGAAGGCGATCTCGCAGGGCGACGACTACGACGCGCAGCTGAAGGAGCTGCTCGAGACCGAGAGCGATCCGAAGGAGATCTTCCTGCAGCTCTCCGCGCGCGACGTCGACGCGGCCCTCGACGTGTTCGCCGCCGTGCACGAGAAGAAGCCGCGGGACGGTTTCGTGTCCTGGGAGGTCGACCCGACGCTTGCCTACGACAGTGAGGGAACCTTCGACGAGGCGATGCGACTCTTCGCGTGGATCCCCAAGCCGAACCTCTACGTCAAGATCCCGGCTACGAAGCCGGGCCTCGGCGCGATCGAGGAGTGCGTCGCGCACGGCAAGAACATCAACGTGACGCTCATCTTCTCGCTCGAGCGCTACCGCGAAGTCGTCGAGGCGTACCTGCGCGGGCTCGAGCGCCTCGTCGCGCACGGCGGCGATCCGAAGTCCGTCCACTCGGTTGCGAGCTTCTTCGTCTCCCGTGTCGACTCCGAGGCCGACAAGCGCCTCGAGGCGATCGGGTCGAAGGATGCGCTCGCGTTGCGCGGCAAGCTCGCGATCGCGAACGCGAAGCTCGCGTACGAGCACTACGAGCGGTCGTTCTCGGGCCCGCGCTGGGCATTCCTCGCGGGCAAGGGCGCCAATGTGCAGCGGCCGCTCTGGGCTTCGACGTCGACGAAGAACCCCGAGTACCGCGATGTCATGTACGTCGAGGAGCTCATCGGCCCGAACACTGTGAACACGATGCCCGAGGAGACGATCCGCGCCTTCCAGGATCACGGCGAGGTGCACGGCGCCACCGTCATCAAGGGCGTCGGCAAGGCACGCGCGCTGCTCGAGAAGCTCGCCGCGGTGGGCGTCGACTACGACGACGTCACGGAGACGCTCGAGCTCGAAGGCGTCCAGAAGTTCGCCGACTCGTTCGAGGAGCTGCTCGACGGCGTGCGATCCAAGCGCGGACAACTCGCCGCTGCCTGACGTCGTGCACCGCGCCGAGCTCATCGACCGGATCTGGGAGCGTGACGCGACCGTCTGGACCGGCGCCGACGAGGCGAAGTGGCTCGGCTGGCTCGACGAGCCGGGCAGGATGCGCGAGCGCGTTCCCGAGCTCGTCGCGTTTGCCGACGAGGTCGCGGACGACGGGCTCGATGCGATCGTCCTCCTCGGGATGGGCGGGTCGAGCCTCGCGCCGGAGGTGCTGCGCCGAACGTTCCGCGGCGAGGCGTTCCACGTGCTCGACACGACGCATCCCAACGCGATTCGCAAGCTCGAGTCGACGATCGATCTCGAGCGCACACTTTTCATCTCGGCGTCCAAGTCGGGCTCGACCCTCGAGACGCGCTCGCACACCGACTACTTCTGGGAGCTCACCGGCAAGCGCGGCGCGTGCTTCGTCGCCATCACCGATCCAGGCTCCGACCTCGAGCGGACGGCCGCCGAGCGCGGCTTTCGCCGTGTGTTCACGGGCGAGCCCACAATCGGCGGCCGCTACTCCGCGCTCTCGCCGTTCGGCATGGTTCCCGCTGCGCTGATGGGCGTCGACGTCGACCGCCTGCTCGCAAACGCCGAGCGGATGACGGAGCTCTGCCGGCAGGACAGTGGTAACCCGGGCTACGAGCTCGGCCGCGAGCTCGGGGCCGGGTGGCAGCAGGGGCGCGACAAGATCTGCATCGCCGACACCGACGGCAGCTTCGGCCTCTGGGCCGAGCAGCTGATCGCGGAGTCGACCGGCAAGTTGGGGAAGGGGCTCATTCCTGCGCCGGGCGAGTCAGCGGATGGGCCTGATCGTCAGGGTGCGGTCCCGCAGATCGCGGACCCCTACTCGGTCGGCGGCGAGTTCTTCCGCTGGGAGTTTGCCGTCGCAGTCGCGGGCTCGTACCTCGAGATCAACCCGTTCGACCAGCCGGACGTGCAGGCGGCAAAGGACAAGACGAACGAGGTGCTCGCCGCCGGCGGAGAGCCGCAGCTCGAGCTCGAGGGCTCGATCGACACGCTGCTCGCGCAGGCGCAGGAGCGCGACTACGTCTGCGTGCAGGCCTTCATCGAGCCGAGCGCGGAGAACGATCGCCGGATCGACGATCTCGTCCGCAAGCTGCGCCGCCGCAGCGGTCTTGTGGTCACACACGGCTACGGCCCGCGCTACCTCCACTCGACCGGCCAGCTGCACAAGGGCGGTCCGAACACGGGGCTCTTCCTGCAGGTCGTCGACGACCCGGGCGAGGAGCTCGCAATTCCCGGCAAGCCGTTCGGCTTTCGCCGTCTGATCCGCGCGCAAGCCGCAGGCGACTACGCGTCACTCAAGGAGCGCGGCCGCCGCGTCGCGCGCATCCATCTCGACGACAGCTGAGGGAG
>DATEXK010000099.1:0-4827 GCA_035257065.1 Gaiellaceae bacterium
CCTCGCCTTCGGCTTCCTGGTAACCGCCCTCAGCGACGGTCTGTATCTGATCAAGGTGGCCGACGGGACGTACGTCGTGGGAACGATCATCGACGCGGGTTGGTTGCTCGGCGGACTCTGCTTTGCATTTGCAGCCTGGCAGCCCATCGAGGAACCCGTGGTCGAGCGGCGACGAAACTCCTCCCTTCTCCTCCCGTCGGCGTTCGGCTCGATGGCGCTGTTCCTGTTGATCTGGGACCACTTCGAGCGCCTGACCACGGCTGCGCTCCTGCTCTCGTCGGCGTCGGTCGTCGCGGTCCTCGGGCGGATGACGCTCGCGCTCGCGGAGAACCTGCGCATGGTCGCCCGTCTGCGCGAGGAGGCCCAGGCTCTCTCGCTGAAGAACGAGGAGCTGCTCGAGGTCGACGGGCTCAAGGAGTCCCTGCGCCAGGCCCAGAAGATGGAAGCGCTTGGACAGCTCGCAGGCGGCGTGGCGCACGACTTCAACAACCTCCTGACCGTCATCGGCGGCTACGCCTCATTGCTGGTCGCGGACGTTGAGAACGACCCCGATGCCGCGGCCAAGGTGGACGCGATCGCGACGGCGGCCGACCGTGCGAACGACCTGACCCGGCAACTGCTGACGTTCAGTCCTCGACAGGTCATGCAGACGGCGCATCTCGATCTGAACGAATCTGTCTTGGAGACGGAAACGTTGCTGTCGTCGGCGCTCGGCGACGACATTCGACTCGAGCTGCGCCTCGCCGACGATCTGCCTCCGATTCGAGCCGACGCGGGGCAGATCTCCCAGGTGCTCGTCAACCTCGTCCTCAATGCCCGCTATGCCATGCCGCTGGGTGGCGCCGTCGAGATCACGACCTCGACCGGTCGCTTCGACGTGGGACGCGACGTCCCGGATTCCGAGGCTGGGGAATGCGTGCTGCTCACCGTCGCCGATACCGGGAGCGGCATCCCGCCGGAGCTACTGACCCGGATCTTCGAGCCCTTCTTCTCGACCAAGGGGAAGGATGGGACGGGTCTCGGTCTCGCGACCGTGTACGGAATCGTCGAGGCCGGCGGTGGCGCCATTACGGTCGATTCGACGGCCGACGTGGGGACGACGTTCAGACTCGTCTTTCCCGTTGCGCCGCCCGGTTCCCCGACGTTTCTCGACGATGCCCCTGCGGACCGCGCCGGCGATCCGCTGGCCACGCGCGTTCTGCTCGTCGAGGACGAGCGTGCCGTCCGCGAGCTCCTGGTCGAGCAACTCAAGGCTCTGGGGCACCACGTCGTGGCGGCGCCGACACCGGCACGGGCGTGTGAGATCTTCGAGGGTCACGCAGCCGACTTCGACGTCATGGTCACCGACGTAGTGATGCCGGGAATCGACGGTTGGCACCTCACGAAGCGTCTTCGGGCCGAGCGCCCGGACCTTCCCGTCGTGCTCATCTCCGGCTACACGGCCGGCGCCGTGGACCCGCTCGACGTGGGCGGGTCGACGGCGTTTCTGCAGAAGCCGTTCGGCATCGACGCCCTGGCCGAGAACATCCAGGCCGTCCTGGGACTTCCGGCCGCCCGGCAGCCGATCCTGAGCGGTTCGAGCTCGGGCTAGACGAACCGCTTCACGAACGCGAGGGCGATGTCGGCGACCTCGCGCCAGCCGCTGTCGATGGTGAGGGAATGGCCGCGGTTGGGGATCTTCACGATCTCGGTCACGCCCTTGTTGCGCTTCTGCTTCTTGTACGAAGCGTTCGCGATCGCCCACGGGACGGTGTGGTCCCTCTCGCCCGACGTGATCAGCAGCGGTCCACGGTTCGGATTCTTCGTGTTGGCCTTCGCCTCCGTCCACGGATTGAGATTGGCGGTCGCGGCCTGGAAGAGCGGCGCGCCCGGCGTCGGCACCGCATAGGTCTCGTAGAGCTCCTTCGCCTCTTCCTCGTTGACGGCGTTCGCGAAGGCGTAGCGGAACTGCTCGTACGTGAGCGGGACGGCGCGGTTCCAGTTGGCCGGGTTGCTGAGGACGGGCGACGCCGACCGGAGCGCCGAGACCGGCAGCGGCAGGACGCCGCGGAACGGCGCGGGGTCAATCGCTACCGATGCCGCAGAGAGGCTGCGGCCGGCGACGATCTGCGTGAGCAAGCCGCCGAAGGAGTGGCCGATCACGGCCGGCTTCTTCGTCAACCGGCCGATCACTTCGCCGAAGTGGTCGGCCACCTGGCCGACGGTCTTGTGCGCGAAGACCTCGGGGTGCGCCTTGGCTTCCTCGACCGTGTCCGGGTCGTCCGGCCAGCCCGGCGTCAAGGCGGTGAACCCGGCCGCCTCGAAGACGGTCGCCCAACGGTCCCAGCTACTCGGCAGCAACCAGAGGCCGTGGATGAAGACGACCGGCGTGAGCCCGCTTGCGTTGGCTCGCTCGACCTGCTCGTCGGTGGTCGGGAATGTGTCGGCGGCGGACATCGGGCTCCTCCTGAGGGAATCGGACGGGTTGCTCAGCCGACGATACGTACGGGAGCCGCCGCTCACAGGTCACGCGGCAGACTTCGTCGCAACTCCTGAACATCTGAGCATCTATTCAGCTAACCTGACGCCATGTCCCACGGCGCTCACGGACACAGCCGGCCCGCTGTCGTCGACCACGAGACCGCACGGCAGGTGGCCGAGACGATGCAGGCGCTCGCGGCGCCGAGCCGCGTGCGCATCCTCGCCCGCCTCCGGGAAGGCGCCTGCACGGTCAACGATCTGGCCGAGGCTGTCGGGATGGAAGGCTCAGCCGTGTCGCACCAGCTGCGGCTGCTGCGCCATCTCAGGCTCGTGGTCGGCGAACGCAACGGGCGCAACGTGACCTACGCGCTCCATGACTCCCACGTCGCCGATCTGCTCGATCAGGCCGTCTTTCACGTCGAGCACCTGCGTCTCGGCCTTGTCGAGCGGCAGGAGCGCGCGTCGTGAGCAACCTGCAGCAAGCACACGCCGACGAACACGGGCATGAGGGCCACGGCCACTCGCATGGTCTGGTCGATCGCTCGATCGTCCGTTCGCGTGAGGGCGTCAAGGCCGTGTCGATCAGCCTTGCTGTCCTCGGTGTGGCCGCCGGCATCCAGCTCTTCATCTTTGCGCTCTCCGGGTCGGTCGCACTGCTTGCGGACCTGATCCACAACTTCGGAGACGCGCTCACAGCGGTCCCCCTCGGCATCGCGTTCTTCCTCCGCAGCGTGCGGGGCGAAAAGCTCGCCGGTCTCGCGGTCGTGCTCGCCATCTTCGTGTCGGCATGCGTGGCGTTCTACGAGACGATCCTGCGCTTCATCCACCCGCAGCACCTGACGCATCTCTGGGTGCTTGCTGTCGCAGGCGTCGTCGGCTTCATCGGAAACGAGGTTGCAGCTCAGGTACGACTCAGGGCCGGCCGTCGACTCGCAAGCGCGGCGATGACGGCGGACGGAAACCACGCCCGGATCGACGGGTTCGTCTCGCTCGGCGTTGTGGCAAGCGCGATCGTCGTCGGACTCGGCGCGCCGGTTGCCGACCCGATCATCGGCCTGGCGATCACGCTCGTCATCCTGAAGATCACCTGGGACTCGTGGAACACGGTCCGCACCGCCGAGATCGATCTGGAGCACGTCGATGACCACGCGCACTGACATGCGCATTGCGTTCACCGCCGTTGCCGCACT
The DNA here is from genome assembly GCA_035257065.1 of Gaiellaceae bacterium. GTDB lineage: Bacteria > Actinomycetota > Thermoleophilia > Gaiellales > Gaiellaceae > Palsa-739. The sequence goes on from DATEXK010000099.1 coordinate 3,651, forward strand.
GTTCGCCGTTGCGGCGGGCACTCTCGCCGACGGCCACGCGGCGAGTGTCGGCTTACCGCTGAAGACCGTTGCGAGGGTCCCGCTTTCAGGGCCGGCCGTCCGCTTCGACTACACGAGCCTCGACCCAGCACGAACAAGCTGTGGATCTCGCACATGAACGCGAGCCGGCTGCTCGCCTTCGACGTGCACACGCGCAAGATCGTGAAGACGATCCCCGCGCCCGGTGTCCACGGTGTCATCGCTGTGCCGCAGCTCGGTCGCGTCTTCGCTTCGGCAACCGACGCGCACGAGGTGATGACGATCGACGCGAAGACGGGAGCAATCCTCGCGGCGGCTCCCGCCGGGGACTATCCCGACGGGCTCGCCTACGACCCCGTCGAGCGTCACGTCTTCGTCTCCGACGAGAGCGGTGGCGTCGAGACGGTGATCAACGCGAGCGGACACCGAATCGCGACGATCCCCCTGGGCGGCGACGCGGGGAACGTGCAATACGACGCGGGCTCCGGCCGCATCTTTGTCGACGTCCAGACACGCGGCGACGTCGCAATCATCGATCCGCGGTCGAATCGAATCGTCCGTCGCATCCCGCTCGCCGGGTGCGCGAACCCGCACGGGCTGCTCGTCGACTCCTCCCACAAGCTCGCCTTCATCGCCTGCGACGCCAACGCACGCCTGCTCACACTCGACCTCCGCAGCATGACCGTGACCGGCACCGCCGGCGTCGGCGACACGCCCGACGTCCTCGCCTTCGACAGCTCCCTGCACCGGCTCTACGTCTCCGCCGAGAGTGGCGTCGTCGCGGTCTTCGCCGAGCACGCACACAGCCTCACGAAGCTAGGCCAGGCGATGCTCGCGCCGCACGCACACACTGTGGCCGTCGATGCCCGCACCCACCTCGTCTACTTCCCGCTCGAGAGCGGCTCGACCGGAAGACCTCAGCTGCTGATCATGGCGCCCGCCTAGACCGGCGCTCGCCGCCGCCGACCCGCTACGCGATCACGCGGTACACCTGGAAGACCTCGGCGTACTCGCGGTTCACGTTGATGCCGTGCGTCCGCGCCAGGTTGCGCACGTACTCGGCGTTCGCGTAGCGGCGATGCTGCTGTGAGGCGTACCGCTCGAGCGCGGCGACCTTCCGGTCGACGTGCCGCTCCTCGAGCGCGACGTACCACTGGTA
>DATEXK010000100.1:0-2496 GCA_035257065.1 Gaiellaceae bacterium
GTGCTGCTCGGCCGCGCCCGCCCTTGCCGCGCGCTCGCCGATCTGCACACGCGGCCTCGTCACGGTCGAGCGCGATCCGCGGGGGCTGCTGCCGCTGAACGGATCGAATCCGATCGGCGCAGCGATCGCAGCGGCGCTGCGCTACGAGAAGCCGTCCGCCCGACCGCAGGTCAGGGGCGCGACGCTGGCGATCGAAGACCCGGGCCGCGGCCCACAAGCAAAGTTCAGCTGCGGCGCGCGTGTCCAGCAGCGCACGGTCGTCGTCTACATCCTCGATCGCGCGATGCTGCCGGCGGAGAGCGCTTCGCAGCGCGTCTACTTCGTCGGACGGTTCAAGAGCGGCTATCGGGTGTGGCAGGTCGTCCACTGATGCCGCGCTGCTCCAGGCGTTCGAGCGCCCACGCAGCGTGCTCGCGCAGCAGCTCGTCCTCGTCGCCGACGTAGCGCAGCACCGCATCGCGCTCCTCCTCCCCGCCGACGTTGCCGGCTGCGACGAGCGCGTTGCGCCGCAACCATCGACCATCGTTGCGAGGAACGAACAGCCGGTCGTAGCGGAGACGAAGGTCAGCCGCGTCAGCACGAAGCCAGTCGACGAGGGAGACATGCGGCTCCGCAGCGGGCTCCGGCGCAGCCCCGGCTCTGCGCTTCTCGACGCCGCGGTTCCACGGGCAGACGTCCTGGCAGATGTCGCAGCCGTAGACCTGGGCGCCGAGCTCCGCCCGGTACGGCTCGGGGATCGCGGCCGGCGCCTGCGTCCAGTAGGACAGGCAGCGCGTCGCGTCGAGCGTGCCCGGGACGTCGAGCGCACCGGTCGGGCACGCATCGACGCACAGGCGGCACGAGCCGCAGTCGAGGTCGAGCGGCGGCGTCGGCTCGAGCTCCTGGTCGCTGATCAGCGTCCCGAGCACGACCCAGGAGCCGTGCCGCCTGGTGATCAGCATCGTGTTCTTGCCATAGAACCCGACGCCGCTCCGCGCTGCGGCCTCGCGGTCGACGTGCTGGTTCGCGTCGACGAGCACGCGATATGCGCCGCCGAGCCTCTGCCCGAGCTGCTCGAGCTTCTCGCGGAGCTCGGCGTACGCGTCGTCCCACGTGTACCGCGGCAGGCGTCCGTGACCCGCCGGGCGGTCGGGCTCGTCGGCGTAGTAGCAGAGCGCCGCCGACACGACGGTGCGTGCGTCCGGCAGCAACGCCTCTGGATGACACGACTCCTGTGGCCGCGCCATCGTGAACTTCATGTCCGCGAAGAGGCCTTGCGCGCGCCGCTCACGGATGTGTCGCTCGGTGCCGTCGTACGGCAGTGCCGGTGTCGCACCGACGACGTCGAGCCCGAGCTCCTCGCCGAGCCTCTGCAGATCTGCACCCGTCACGCGGATAGTCTGCCCTGCGTGAAGGCGGTGCGAATCCACGAGGACGGCGGGCCCGACGTGCTCGTCCTCGAGGAGGTTCCCGATCCGGTCGCGGCTGCGGGCGAGGTGCTCATCCGGGTGCACGCCTCCGCGCTGAACCATCTCGACGTCTGGATCCGCAAGGGCCTGCCGTCCGTGCCGAAGCCTCGCATCCTCGGCGCCGACGGCGCCGGCGTCGTCGAGGCGCTCGGCGAGGGCGTCACGGGCTTCGAGCCGGGACAGCGGGTGGTGATCAACCCCGGCATCGAGGCAGCCGACGGCGTGATCCATGTGATCGGCGAGCACGGCGACGGAACGAACGCCGAGCTGATCGCCGTGCCGGCGACGAACGTCTATCCGATCCCCGACAGCCTGTCCTTCGAAGACGCCGCGGCCTTCCCCCTCGTCTTCGAGACGGCGTACCGCATGCTCGTCACGCGTGCGCACCTACAGGAGGGCGAATGGGTGCTGCTCTGGGGCATCGGCAGCGGCGTCTCGACGGCCGGGCTCGCGATCGCGCGGGCGCTCGGAGCGCGCACCATCGTCACGTCGTCGAGCGACGGGAAGCTCGCACGAGCGCGCGAGCTCGGCGCCGACGTGGTCGTGAACCATGCGGACGGCGACGTCAAAGCCGCCGTCAAGGAGGCGACCGGCGGGCACGGCGCCGACATCGTGGTCGACCATGTCGGCGAGGCAACCTGGCGTACCTCGCTCGACGTCGCGGCACGTGAGGGCCGCGTCGTCGTCTGCGGCGCCACGTCCGGACCGAACCCTCCTGCCGCGCTGCACCGGCTCTGGTGGAAGCAGCTCACGGTCCTCGGCTCGACGATGGGCACGAAGACGGATTTCGAAGCAGCGTTCGAGCTGGTCACGAGCGGCAGGGCGAAGCCTGTCGTGGACGAAGTGGTGCCGCTCAGCGAGATTCGTGCGGCACACGCGCGGCTCGAGGCGGGCGAGCAGCTCGGCAAGATCGTGCTCACGATCCCGTAGCTCCGGCGCCGCCACGAACGATCCGCAACGGCGCCGGCGTGGGATCGATGCCTAGCGAATGGCGATGCTGCGGCTGACGAGCCGGCTGAGCTTGCCGGAGCCGTCCGCAGCGCGAAGC
>DATEXK010000101.1:0-8822 GCA_035257065.1 Gaiellaceae bacterium
GACGTGAGCACGTTGACGTAGTTGCGGATCACCCACGGATGCGGAAAGGCGACCGGCTTCGCCGCGATCTGACCCGTGGTGCGGAACCCGCTGAGCACGACATAGGCGATCGGCACGAGCACGACGGCCGAGAGCGCGATGGCCACGAAGTACACCGGCGCGTCGGCGAACGGGCTGGTGCGCACGGGGCCTGACGATCCTGCGGTCGCCTCCGCCACCGCTACCCCGCCATCCTCGCCGTGCCGGTGGCGGTGTCCCGGCGAAGGACGAAGACCTGATAGAGCATCGAGAGGACGAAGCAGATGCCGAACAGGATCGTGGCGACCGCGGTTGCATAGCCGATTCGATAGCTGTTGACGCCCTGGTCGACCATGTACGTAGCCATCGTCGAGGAGGCGCCGGCGGGACCGCCGAGGGTCATGATCCACACCAGATCGAAGAGCTGGATGGAGCCGATGACCGAGAGGAACACCCAGATGCGGATCGTCGGCCCGAGCAGAGGAATCGTGACGTAGCGCAGCGCCTCCCAGCTCGAAGCTCCGTCCATCGCGGCCGCCTCGTGCAACTCGGACGGCACACCCTGCAGACCGGCGAGCAGCAGGATGATCGCAAAGCCGATGTACTTCCACGTGATCACCACGAACAGCGTGTAGAAGACGAGCCGGAGATCGGCGAGCCAGAGCTGGACGAACCCACCCAGACCGACGCTTCGCAGCATCGCGTCGACGAGGTTGTCGGGCTGAAGGATCTGCAGGAAGAGCACTGCGGTGATCGCCTCGGAGAGGACGTACGGCATGAAGAAGATCAGCCTGAAGATGCGCCTACCGCGGAGAGGACGGTTGAGCAGGAGCGCGACTCCGAGCGCAAGCGGTAGCTGAAGCCCGACCGAGAGACCGGCGAGGATCGCGTTGTGCTCCATCGCCTGCCGGAAGAAGCTGTCGCCGAACGCCTCCCGGTAGTTGTGCAGCCCGATGAAGTTGCTCAGAGGGCCGAGACCGGTCCACGAGTAGAAGCTGTAGTGAACGGCCTGCACGACCGGGACGATGAGAAACATGACGTAGAGCGCGATCGCCGGCGCAACGAACAGCGCGATCTCGATCCACTTCCGACGGGACCGTGCAACGACCGGCCGCGCGAGTGCGCGGCCGGTCGTAGCGGAGGACACCGTTGCCACTACTTCTGCTTCGCGGCGTCCGTGATCTGCGTAAGTACCTGTTGCGGAGTCGCCTGACCTGCGAACTCGTTGGCGACCGCGTCGTCGAGCGCCTGTCCGATCGCCGCCGAGTACGCGATGTCGAGGTAGAGCTGCACGAACGGCGAGCTGGAACGGGACGCCAGCACGGCCTTGAGGTTCGGGTCCTTGACCGAGCTCTCCGAGCCCTTCAACACGGGCAGGCCGAAGTTCGTGGATCCGATGCGCCTCTGCACGCTCATGCTGTCGATGTACGCGAGGAACTGCGCGCACGTCGGCTCGGGCGCCTTGATGGAGCACGCGAAGCCGTCACCGCCGCCGAGCAGCGAGCCCGGAAGGGCCTTGCTGCCGGGGACGTTCGGGAACGGGAACCAGCCGAGGAAGGCCGGGATCTTGTTGTCGGGCGTGAGCGGCTGCATCACGCCGGGATTCCAGTGGCCCTGCAACTCCATGGCCGCCTTGCCGTTCGCTACGAGGCCTGCAGAGCTCGTCGCACCCTGCTGTGCAGGTGTGGCGAGGAACCCCTCGTTGAACGGCTTCGCGTCGAGCAGCTGCTGCACGTAGTTACCGGCCTGGAGCCAGCACGGGTTGGTGAAGTTGTAGCTGACCGCGGACTGCTGGATGACGGTCTTGCTGCAGAGCTTGACCGCCAGGTAGTCCCAGTAGAACGCGTCCGGCCACTTGTCCTTGCCGCCGATCGCGATCGGCGCGATGCCCGCTGTCTTCAGCTTCGCGACATCGCTGAGGAAGTCCGGCCACGTGGTCGGCGGAGACGAGATGCCGGCCTTGGCGAAGAGATCTTTGTTGTACCAGAAGCCGACGACGCCGACGTTGTACGGGATGCCGTACTGCTGGCCGTTGACCTGCCAGCCGGCGGCCGACCCGCCGATGTTCTTGATCCATGACTTCACGTACTTGGTGAGATTCGCAACCTTGTGCGCCTTCACCTGATCGACGAGCTGGCCACCACCCCACTCCTGGAACACGTCCGGGGGGCTGCTCGACTGGAGACTGATCGGGATCTTCGTCTTCAACGCCTCGTTCTGGAACGGGACGACCTTGACCGTCACGCCCGGGTGCTTCTTTTGGAACTCGGATGCGACGTTCTTCCACAACTGGAGGCCCGCACCCTGGTTGGCGTTGTGCCACCAGACGAGCGTGACGCCCTTCGTCTTGCCTTGGCCGGCGGCGAGGCCGGCAGAGCTCGTGAGGGCGGTTACGCCCACGCAGATAACCGCCACGAGCGCCAGCAACTTCCAAATCTTCATAAGGTGGAATCCTCCCTCTGCAGGTTGCGTCCGACTCCGAGAGCCGACGTCCCTGCGCTGGCCGAGTGCATCATCGCGCGCCGAGTGTTACAACCCAGGGTGGAACTTGTCAACCGATATCGATACCGTTTTCGAAAGTTTGTAATAATCCCCGCCAATGACTGAAGGTCAAATCACGATCGTCGACGTCGCGGCCGCCGCGGGCGTCTCCGTTGCCACCGTCTCGAAGGTGATCAACGACCGCTACGGAGTGGCCGAGAAGACGTCTGCCCGGGTGCGGGCGGTGATCGACGAGCTCGGCTACACGTCGAGCCTTGTTGCTCAGAGCCTCCGCAGCCGGCGCTCGAACGTGATCGGAATCCTCGTCTCCGACATCGAGTCGTTCAACGCGGAGCTCCTCAAGGGCGCCGCCCGGGCCATCCGCGGAACCGGCTACGACCTGGTCGTGTTCTCCGACTGCGGCCAGCGCGAGGATCAGGTGGGCTGGGAGCGGCGCTCGCTCGCCCGGGTGAGCGCTCTCACCGACGGAGCGATTCTCGTGACGCCGAGCGGCATCGACGTCACCTCGTCCGCACCGATCGTCGCCGTCGACCACAACGTGCAGTCGAGCACCCTCCCCACCGTCGACGCGGACAACCTGAGCGGCGCAGTCACGGCGACCGAGCACCTGATCCGCCTCGGGCACCGCCGGATCGGGTTTCTCGCCGGCCGTCCCGATCTCGAGTCGGCACGCCTGCGGGAACAGGGTTACCGGCAGGCGCTCGAAGCAGCCGGCATCCCGTTCGACCCGAATCTCGTTCGGGTCGGCAGCTACCAGCCGGAGGCCGCACGCGAGGCGACGCGAGACCTGCTGGCCGGCGAGCCGCGGCCGACCGCGATCTTCGCGGCGAACGACGCGTCGGCGATCGAGACGATCGCGGTGGCGAAAGCACTCGGCTTGACGGTGCCCGGCGACCTCTCCGTCGTCGGCTTCGACAACGTTCCGGAGTCGGCTCTCTGCGAGCCGGCGCTGACGACTGTCGAGCAGCCGATCCAGCGCATGGGCGAAGAGGCGGTGCGACTGCTGCTCGCCCTGATCGACGACCCCACAGGCCTGCCCGCACAGGTCGTCTTGCCGACGAGGCTCGTCGAGCGCGCTTCGTGCCGCGCGCTCGTGGAGAGCGCATGACGACCTTCAAGGTCGACCAGGAAAAGCCGCTCTACCGCGACCCGGCGAGAACCGTCAACGATCGAGTGGAGGACTTGCTCGCCCGCATGACGGTCGAGGAGAAAGTGGCGCAGCTCGGGAGCCGCTGGGTCTTCGAGCTCGCCGGCGCCGACGGCCGGCTCGCACCCGGGCGGGACCACCTGCTCCAGCACGGCATCGGCCACGTCACCCGCATCTCGGGCGCGAGCAGCCTGCGGCCGGAACAGGCCGCCGAGCTCGCCAACGCCCTCCAGCGCCACCTCGTCGACGAGACGAGGCTCGGGATCCCGGCGATCATCCACGAGGAGATCTGCTCCGGGCTGATGGCGCGCGACGCGACGATCTTCCCGCAGGCGATCGGTCTCGCGAGCACGTGGGAGCCGACGCTCGTCGAGGCGCTGGCCGACACCATCCGGACCCAGATGCGCGCCACGGGCCTGCACCAGGGGCTCGGGCCTGTTCTCGACATCTGCCGCGACCCGCGCTGGGGCCGCCTCGAAGAGACCTTCGGCGAGGATCCCTACCTCGTCGGACGCATGGGCGTTGCGTTCGTCCGCGGCCTGCAGGGAGAGGACATCGCGTCGGGCGTCGTCGCCACCGCGAAGCACCTCGTCGGGTACGGCGCATCCGAGGGCGGCATGAACTGGGCTCCTCCCCACATCGGCGCACGCGAGCTCCGCGACGTCTATCTCCATCCGTTCGAGGCTGCAGTTCGCACGACGCGCGTTCGTTCGGTGATGAACTCGTACAACGAGCTCGACGGCATTCCCTGCGCCGCAGACTCGATGCTGCTGACCACGATCCTCCGCGAGGAGTGGGGCTTCGAAGGTTGCGTCGTCTCCGACTACTTCTCGATCCGTCAGATCCTCGAATGCCACGAGTTCGCCGTCGATGCACAGGACGCCGGGGTCAAGGCGCTCGAGGCGGGAATGGACGTCGAGCTCCCGAGCACCGACTGCTTCGGCGAACGGCTGCTCGACGCGGTCGATTCCGGTCTCGTCTCCACGGAGACGCTCGATGTGGCCGTGCGCCGCGTGCTGCGGACGAAGTTCGCCCTCGGTCTCTTCGAGCAGCCGTTCGTCGACACGTCGAAGACTGCAGCGGCGAGCGACACCGGCTCGCACCGTGAGCTTGCGCGCGAGATCGCCCGCAAGAGCCTCGTGCTCCTCCGCAACGACGGCACGCTCCCGTTGCGAACGGGCGGCGCCTCCGTCGCACTGATCGGTCCGTGCGCCGACGATGTGCGCAACCTGTTCGGCGACTATGCATATCCCGCGCACGTCGAGTCGATCCGCGACGTCCTCGAGAGCGGGCAGGGCGCGGTGTCGCCGCCTCTCCTCGGCGGATTTGACATCAGCGGCGGCTCGCTCGAGGCGCCGACGGTTCTCGACGCACTCCGCACGCACCTCGGCGAGCACATCCGCTTCGAGCAAGGCTGCAAGGTCAGCGGCGAGGCGCGCGACGGCTTCGAAGCTGCGGTCGAGCTCGCGCGCAGCTCCGACGTCGCCGTCATGGTGATGGGCGACAAATCGGGGCTGACGAGCGACTGCACGAGCGGTGAGAGCCGGGATGTCTCCTCACTCGAGCTTCCGGGCGTGCAGGCGGAGCTCGTCGCAGCGGTCGCTGCCACGGGTACGCCCGTCGTGTTGGTGCTCGTCGCGGGACGCCCGTATGGAGGCGCAGCGCTGCACGAGCAGTGCGCGGCGATCCTCCTCGCGTGGCTTCCAGGGCAGGAAGGAGCCGCCGCAATCGCGGAGACGCTTGTCGGAGTGGTGAGCCCTGGAGGCAAGTTGCCCGTCTCGTATCCCCGCTCGTCCGGGCAGATCCCGGTGTTCTACGGGCACAAGATCTCCGGTGGCCTCTCGCACTGGAAGGGCGACTACGTCGACGGCCCAGCGGCTCCGCTGTACCCGTTCGGGTACGGGTTGAGCTACACGAGCTTCGCGCTCGAGGAAGCCGCCGTCCGGCGTGCCGAGGTCTCGTGGGCCGAGACGATCACCGTCGACGTCAAGGTCACGAACACCGGCGATCGCGCGGGGGACGAGGTCGCACAGCTCTACATCCGCAGGCGTCACGCCAGTGTGACGCGTCCCGTGCTCGAGCTGAAGAGCTTCGCTCGCGTGGAGCTCGCCGCAGGCGACTCGCGACGTGTCACGTTCGACGTGCCGGTCGCGCAGCTCGGCTTCCACGGTCGTGACCTCGACTACGTCGTCGAGCCCGGCGTCGTCGAGCTGCTTGTCGGCACGTCGTCGGCGGACCTGCTGCCGGCCGGCTCGGTGACGATCGTCGCCGACGCCTCGGTCGAGCCGCCGGCGAAGGCATTCGACGGCTGGGTGACGGTCGAGTGATGGAGAGCCCGACGGACTCGACGACATCTGGGACGGTGGAGGCGCCTCTCGGTCGCCGCGCGCAAGTGGCCGGCATCCGCCTGGAGAACGTGACGAAGGTGTATCTGGAAAACGCGAAGCCGGCTGTCGACGACGTCAGCTTCGAGATCGCCGACGGCGAGTTCATGGTGCTCGTGGGTCCCTCTGGATGCGGCAAGTCGACGCTCCTGCGCGTCATCGCGGGCCTCGAGACCGTCACGGCGGGGCGCGTGCTGATCGGCGAGGACGACGTGACCGACGTGCGGCCCCAGAGCCGCGATCTCGCGATGGTGTTCCAGAACTATGCGCTCTACCCGCACATGACCGTGGCGGGGAATCTCGCCTTCGGATTGCGGCTGCGTCATGTCGACAAGGCCGATCGTGAGCGACGCGTCAGCGACGTAGCGCACACGCTCGGTCTCGATGAGCTCCTCGATCGCAAGCCGGGAGAGCTTTCCGGCGGCCAGCGCCAGCGTGTTGCGATGGGACGGGCGATGGTCCGCGAGCCGAAGGCGTTCCTCATGGACGAGCCGCTGTCGAACCTCGACGCGAAGCTTCGCGTGAGCATGCGTGCTGAGCTCGCTCGTCTCCACGAGCGGCTCGGCGTGACAACCGTCTACGTGACACACGACCAGGTCGAGGCGATGACCCTCGGCCAGCGCGTCGCGGTGCTGCGTGACGGCGTGCTCCAGCAGGTGGATACGGCACAACGTCTCTTCCGTGAGCCCGCGAATCTGTTCGTCGCGGCGTTCATCGGCTCGCCTTCGATGAACCTCGTCGAGGCCAACATCGCCGACGACCGCCTGCACTTCGGGGGCTTTGAGCTTCCTCTGCCCGACGGGCTGCGACTGCCGCAGCGACGCGTGATTGTCGGCATCCGCCCGACGGATTTCCAGGACGGCGCTCAGGCGGACGCGAACCTGCCGCGCATGCGTGTCCGCGCAACCGTCGTCGAGGATCTCGGAGCCGAGTCGCACGTCATCTTCGCGATCGACGCGCCGCGCGTCGTCGCCGAGGCGGTGCGGGCCGCCGAAGATGTGATCGAGCCGGCGGAGGGCTTGCTCGCAGACGACGACAGAGCGCTCTTCACCGCGCGGGTCGACGGTCAGCACTTTGTCTCGCCTGGCGACGAGCTCGATCTCGCCGTGGATCCTCGGCGCATGCACTTCTTCGATCCGACGACCGGCGCAGTGCTCGGTCGGTGGCCGGACAACTCAACGACGATTGGAGCTCGGCGATGAAGACGTCTCTCGGTATCCGGGCGTTCGGCAACATGGCGACACGTTTCAATGCGGGCGGCTACAAGCCGGAGCTTTCGGGTGTCTCGACGGCCCAGAAAGTGCGGACGGCGGTTGAAGGGCTCGGCGAGTTGATGGACGACTACGAGTTTCATTTTCCGCAGGAGCTTTCGCCGGCGAATCTCGCCGAGGTGAGCGAGGCACTCGAGGGGCATGGCATCTACTGCGTCTGCAGCGGCCTGCATCTGGATGCCCGCTTCGGGAAGGGGGCCTTCTGCTCGCCTGACGACGCGACCAGGGCAGAGGCGTTGCGCCTGACGCGCGAGGGCATCGACCTTGCGGCGGAAGTCGGCGCGCACTTCATCATCTGGCCCGGGATCGAGGGCTATAACTACCCGTTCCAGACCCCGTACGCGACGTCGTGGAAGCGCTTCATCGACGGGATCGGCGAGTCGGCCCGGTACGCGAAGGACAAGGGCGTGACGATCTTCCTCGAGCACAAGAACTCCGAGCCCGCGATGAAGATCCTGATGCGCAACATGGGCATGACCCTGCACGTCATCCACACGCTGCGCGCGCAGGGCATCGACAACATCAAGGTCAACATGGACTCGCAGCACCTGATCATGAACGGCGAGAACCTCGCCGAGTACGCTGCGCTACTTGCCGGGGAAGGCCTGCTCGGACATCAGCATGCGAACTCCGGCTGGGGCACCTTCGACGACGACAACATGGTCGGCGCGACGGCGTTCATGGAGACGATCGAGCTCGCGATCGAGCTGCGCCGCGCAGGCTACGGCGACAACGGCGAACGGCTCGGCTTCGACCTCTACCCCTACACCGAGGATGCGGTCGGCGCCGTCAAGCGGTCGGTGCTGCACTGGAACTTCATCGAAGGGATCGCAGCCAAGATCGACGGGCCCGAGCTGCATGAGGCGCAGCAGGCCAAGGACGCGGTTCGGGCGTACGAGCTCGTCTACGCCGCGCTCGGCGCGTAGGGGCCGGCGGTCAGCCGAGGTCGCGCGCGAACTCTGCGAGCTGACGCTGCGCGTGAGCGGTGGGCACGTCGTGCCCGCCGTACGGGAAGATCGCGATCTCCTTCGGCGCCTCGATCGCGTTGTAGGCGGCGAAGATCGTCGAGGGCGGCGTGATCGTGTCGCGAAGGCCGACCGAAACGAGCGTCTTCGCGCGGATCCGAGATGCGAGGAGCGCATTGTCGATGTAGCTCAGCGTCCGTCGCGCGGCGTCCTCGAGCTCGGGATGGACGGAGAGGAAGGTCACGAGCTCGGTGTAGGGCGGGTCGAGCGCGACGTCCATCCCGCGCTCGATGTCGCAGAGAAACGGGATGTCGGCGTGGCAGAGCCGGACTCGCTCGGGTGCGAGCGCGGCTGCAGCCAACGCGAGGGCGCCGCCCTGGCTCGTGCCGGCGACAGCGATGCGGTCCGGGTCGACGCCGCTGAGGGTCGCCGCCGTCTCGACGGCACGCACCGCGTCGACGTAGAGGCGCCGGTAGTAATACGTCTCGGGCGACCCGATCCCGCGGGACATGACGCCGGGATGCTCCGGCCCGGA
>DATEXK010000102.1:0-4973 GCA_035257065.1 Gaiellaceae bacterium
GCCGCGGACGAAGCGGCTCCACGAGCCAGCCGACGAGCGGCAAGCAATACAACACGAGCGCGGCGACCAGGGTGGACACGGCAAGAGCCGGAACCGCAGCGCCGACGGGGGCATCTGCCCGCACGGCCGCCCCGAGCAGGAGAATCGCGAGCGCGAGGACCGTCGCGATCCCACGCAGCCAGGCGTCTTTGCCCAAGATCACATCGCCCACGGCGAGAAAGGCAGCAGCAGCAGCCGCGGGAACAGCGAGCAGCAGCAGGTAATAGGCCACTCGATGGACGCCGGCGCCGTCAGCGAGAAGTGCGCCGACGGCAAGCGCCAGCGGTAGCAGCCTCGATCCCATTCACCTCACAGGTTCGCCCCCTCCACGGAGGGTCCTTCTCGTTACGCTCGGGCTTCCAAGGCGAAAGGAGAACAATGCCCGACACCACACTCACCTGGCTCGGCCACGCCGCGTTCCGGATCGACACGCCGACCGGTAAGCGGATCTACGTCGACCCGTTCCTGCATGGGAATCCGAAGTGCCCCGCGGACGAGCAGCAGCCGGAGCGCGCGGACATCGTCGCCGTCACCCACGGCCACGGCGACCACGTCGGCGACACGGTGGCGATCGCGCAACAGCACGGCTCGACCGTCGTCGCGCAGGTCGAGCTCGCCGGCTGGCTCGGCAAGCAGGGTGTCGCCGACGGCAAGCTGATCGGCTTCAACAAGGGCGGCACGATCGACGTCGACGGCGTGAAGTTCACGCTCACGAACGCGTTCCACTCGAGCTCGGCGCCCGACGGCTCGTACGGCGGCGAGGCGGCCGGATACGTGATCGAGCTGGAGAACGGGACGACGCTCTACTTCGCCGGCGACACGTGCGTGTTCGGCGACATGCAGCTGATCGCACGCATCTACGGCCCCGACCTGGCGATCATCCCGATCGGCGACCACTACACGATGGGCCCGCGTGAGGCGGCCGTCGCACTCGAGCTGCTCGGCGTGCAGCGGTGCGTCCCGAGCCACTGGGGCACGTTCCCGCTGCTGACCGGCACGCCGCAGGCCCTTCAGGCGTTGGTCCCGAAGGTGAAGGTCGAGCAGATCGAGCCGGGCGAGTCGGTGACAGTGTGAGGGAACGCTGGTTCGGCGCGACGGGACGGCGTGTGCCGGAGCTCGCCCTCGCCGGCCAGGTGGAGCTCGCCGACGCACTCGTGCTCGACGCCGTCGACGACGTCGCCCGGTTGCGCGCTGCGTTCGACGCCGGCACGCCGATCGTCGTACGCGCTGCGTCCGCGGAGCAGATCACGGCGGCGCTCGCGCGGCCCGAGGTCGCGTGCGTCGTGGTTCCCGACGACCGGCCGGATCTGCTCGACCTCGATCTCACCGACCTGACGTACGGATGATCGTCGCGACGTACTCGATCGCCGCGTGCGACCTCGACGCCGCACAATGGGGCGTCGCCGTGCAGTCGAAGTTCCTTTCAGTCGGTTCGGTGGTCCCGTGGGCCGAGCCCGGTGTCGGGGCGATCGCGACGCAGGCGTACGCCAACCCGCGCTACGGCCCCGACGGGCTCGCGCTGCTTCGAGACGGGCTGGGCGCGGAGGAGGTCCGGTACCGACTCGTCGCTGCGGACGACGGCCGCGACGAACGCCAGGTCGGAATCGTGGATGCGCACGGCGGGTCCGCGAGCTGGACGGGCCCGGGCTGCCACGACTGGGCCGGTCACCGCACCGGGCCGTCGTACGCGGCGCAGGGGAACATCCTCGTCGGGCCCGAGACCGTCGACGCGCTCGCGCAGACGTTCGAGGCGACGGCGCACCTCCCGCTGGAGCAACGGTTGATCGAGTGCCTCGCCGCTGCGCAGGCCGCAGGCGGCGACCGGCGCGGGCAACAGTCGGCGTCTCTACTCGTCGTGCAACGCGACGGCGGATACGCGCAGCTCTCCGACGTCGTCGCCGACCTGCGCGTCGACGATCATCCCCGGCCGATCGAGGAGCTGCGCAGGATCTACGCGCTCCACGACCGGTTGTTCGGCGTCACGCCGCGCGACGAGTGGCTGACGCTCGACGGCGCGCTGGGCGAGGAGGTGCGCGAGCGGCTCACGCGGCTCGGGTACAAGCGCGACCTTGCCGCCGCGCTGCTCGACTGGGCGGGCGTCGAGAATCTCGAAGAGCGGGTCGACGGCGCCGGAGCGATCGACCCGGTCGTCCTCGAGGCGCTGCGGGAGGTCTCCCAGTGAAACGGCTCTCGCTCGACGACGTAGAGGGCATCCCCGTTTTCGGCTCGCTCGTCTGGAAGCCCGTGCGCAAGACGCTCGGCGTGACCGCGTTCGGGATCAACGCCTACACGGCGGCGGACGCGGGGGACGAGGTCGTCGAGGATCACACCGAGTCGCAGCTCGGCCACGAGGAGATCTACGCAGTCGTCGCCGGACACGCGACGTTCACTGTCGACGGCGAGGAGGTCGACGCGCCCGCAGGGACGCTCGTCTATCTCGACGATCCGGCACAGCAGCGCTCAGCGGTCGCGAAGGAGCCGAACACCACCGTGCTCGCGATCGGCGGCCGCCCCGGGCTGCACGAGGTCTCCGCGTGGGAGTACTTCTTCCCGGCGCTGCCGCACATGGCGTCCGGCGACTACGACACCGCGCGACGCCTGCTCGAGGAGGCGCTGACAGAGACGGACGCGGCGGTCGTGCACTACCAGCTCGCCTGCGTCGAGGCGCTCACCGGCAACAAGGAGCACGCGCTCGCGGAGCTCGCGGCCGCCGTCGAGCTGGAGGATCGTTTTCGCGAGCACGCGGCAACGGACGAGGACTTCGCCTCGATCCGCGACGATCCGCGCTTCCCCGCCTGACGTACGAACACTCCGATTCGGGCTTGTCCACCGCAGACTGGTCCTTGTAAGCACTCACTCATCTCCGTCCGGCGCTCTTGCCACTCTTGTCCTACAGTGGGTGCGCAATGGCACTTCGAGCAGATCAGGACATCTTGGAACGCGTGAGGGGCAAGCTCCTCGAGGTCTTCGATGCGGCGGCGCAGAGCGCCCGGACATCGGGCCGGGCCGTCTCCCTCGCTGCGTACTACGTGCGCAAGCGAGAGCGACTCGACGTCGTGCGGACCGTGCTGCACGGCCTCGTCAAGACTCAAGAGCACGAGCAGATCTTTCGCGAAGCCGAACGCGCGTACTTTCGGCACCGAGACGCCTTTGACGACGCTGCCAGCCCCTCGGCCCTCGCCAGAGCGTGGATGGACGTGCTGGTCGAAGCGACCGAGAAGGTGGCCGGCGATCGTCGCGACGCCGAGGTGTACGCAGCGGTCGCCGCGCATCCGAGCCGCGAAGATCAGGAGTGGTCGGACGCCTCACTGCGCATCGCCGGAGACCGCTGGCGCGAGCAGTAACACCCGAACGTTCCGACATCTACGGAGCGACGCTTCCCGTAGCCGACGGGGAAGCGAGAAAGCTCGTCCTCGTCGTCTCCCGCGACTCGATCAATCGCTCCGGTATGAACGTCGTGGTGGTGCGCGTCACCAAAGAAGAGCGCCACCGCTCGCTTCCTTCGGTCGTCGTAGTCGAGCCGGAGACAGATACGGGCCTGTCCGTGCGCAGCTTCGTCCTCTGCCACGATCTGCTCACGATTCCCCAGGTCGCACTCGACCCCCGCCCAAAGGGCCAATTGCCCGTGGGCAAGATGTTGCAAGTAGAGGAAAAGCTGCGCTACACGCTCGATCTGCATTGAAATGGCGCGTGGAGGCCGTCGGGTGAAAGTGACGCTCGACGACGCGCAGGCGCTGCGGTTGCGCCGACTCGCGGTGCGAGCGCATGCGACCGAAGACGAGCTCGCGGGCTGCCTGCTCGCCTATGCGATCGACGAGGCCGACTCGGACACAGACCCGCGCACAATCGCCGAGCTCCTCGACAGCATTCCAGGTGCATCGAAGCGGGCTCAGCTCGGTCTCAGACAGGCGCGCTCCGGCCTCGGCGGACCGCTCGAAGACTTGTAGCGCGGTCCATTGACAGCCGCCCGAACTAGTCGGTCGGAGGGGCCAGCTCTCCCATTTGCTCGCGGATGATCTGCATCTCCGCTCGATCGTCCTCGTCAGCAGCAAGGCGTCGCACCTCGTCACGAAGGCCAGAGCCGTCGCCGGGAAGCCGAACACCGACAGCCTGCGCACGCAGCGCCGGCACGGGATCGCTCTCGGGCCGGGCCACGATCAGCACCGCGCCGAACGCGTCCTCCCGGAGCAGGGCCTGGACGAGCAGCTGCAAGCCGAGCCCGAGCGCGAACGCCTTGTGCGCGTGCTCGCCGCCGAAGGGGACGAGCTCCTCCGGCCGTGCGAGACCGGCGAGCACCTCGCCGTACGTCACGCGGCCCATCGAGACGTCGCTGACGACGGGATCTCCGTCCGAGCTCGGGATCCCGATCGCGAGCGGCGTCGTGCCGATCAGCTTCGGGCCGCCCTCCGGATGCGCGAGGCGCGCCGGTGACGTAGCGGTGAGCGCTGCGACGAGGCCTCCCTCCGCCAGCCGGCGCACCCAACCGCCGAGCATCCCCGTCGGGAAGGTGTCCTCGCAGACGACGACCCGCGCAGTCGCGGGCGGGTCGGCAAGCTGTGCGCGCACGACCGCGTCGAGCACGAGGTAGCCGAGCGCACCGCGGCCGTGCCAGCGCTCGAAGCCCGGCTCGACGTCGGTGCGCTCGGGACGCGCCGCCGGATCGAGCTCGAGCGTCTCGAGCCACTCGACGCGCGAGAAGCCGTGGCCCGGCTTGCCGTGCGCCTCGGCGCCGGAGAAGTGCGCGAAGAGCCGCTGTGCGTCGTCCTCGGCGAAGCCGAGTGCACGCAGCCGCGCGAGCGCCTCGTCAGGCTCCACGTTGACGCCTGCTCGCGACGAAGCCCGCGCCGAGGAGCGCGGCGTCTCCCCACAGCAGCGGCGGGAGGCGTCGTCGCGCGTGCGGGTACGCCTGTGCGCCGAACTCGAGGATCGGCCAC
>DATEXK010000103.1:0-9423 GCA_035257065.1 Gaiellaceae bacterium
AGGTCGCCGTCCGCCGGGCTGCCGATCGCGATCGACTTCGCGATCGTGTTCGCCCGTACCGGCTTCACCTTCGAGCCGTTGTCGAACGCAAGCGCGACCGGCGAGCAACCTTCGCCCTGGCCGCCGAAGAGGCGCGGCGAGGGCCCGCCGACGAGACCGAGCTCGAGCAGCTCGCTGAAGCCCTGGTGGACCTTCGTGAACATCGAGCCCGATCCGATCGGGGCGATCACTGCGTCGGGCAGGCTCCAACCGAGCTGCTCGGCGATCTCGAACGCAAGCGTCTTCGAGCCCTCCGCGTAGTACGAGCGGAGACCGACGTTCACGAATGCCCAGTCGAGCTCGAACGACAGCTCGACGCTGAGCCGGCTGCAATCGTCGTAGCTGCCCTCGACGGCGATGATGCGTGCGCCGTAGATCGACGTGGCGATCAGCTTCTCCGGCTCGAGGCTCGCGGGAACGAGCACGACCGCTTCGAGGCCTTCCGCCGCCGCACGAGCCGCGACGGCGTTCGCGAGGTTCCCGGTCGACGAGCACGACAGCGTCGTGCGTCCGAGCTCGAGTGCCTTCGCCGCAGCGACCGCGACGACGCGGTCCTTGAACGAGTGGGTCGGATTGGCGGTGTCGAGCTTCAGCCACAGCTCGCCGAGCCCGAGCGTCTCCGCCAGGCGCGGCGCCTCGACGAGCGGCGTGAAACCCGGCGCGAGGCGCTGCTCCGCGGGCGCCGCGACGGGCAGCAGGTCCGCGTACCGCCAGATCGACGGTGGGCCTGCGGCGATCGACTCGCGGCTGACGGTGCGGCGCTGCTCGTCGCGGTCGTAGACCGGGTCGAGCGGCCCGAAGCAACGGGCACACACGCCGATGGGGTCTAGCGGGTACTGCGTCTCGCAGACGCGGCACCTGAGGGTTGTGGCGGGCACTACGCGAACTCCTTTCGTCTCTCGCTCGACATCCTCCGACCCGAAAGACTCGGATCGGCCGGGCTTGGCACCACGCATCCGTTACTGGGTGCAGGTTGCCGAGGCGTCGTAGGGCCGGTTCCCTCAGCCTCTCTCGATGCGGAGCGGGACGAGCCCGCGCCGTTGCTGCTGGTCGCACTATACAAAATGTAGTCGCTGCCCGTCAAACCGAACACCTCAGGACGGCCCCTTCGGAGGCTGACGAGACGAGCAAGGCGTAGCGCGCGAGCACGCCGGTCGTGTAGCGCGGCGGCGGCGCGACGACCTGCGCGAGCCGGGCGGCGAGCTCCTCGTCGGAAAGGAGCACCCGCAGCTCGCGTCCGGCGACGTCGAGCTCGATCGTGTCGCCGTCGCGCAGCGCCGCAATCGGCCCGCCACGGGCGGCTTCCGGCGCCACATGGCCGACCATCAGACCGTGGGTCGCCCCCGAGAAGCGGCCGTCCGTGATGAGCGCCACCTCGTCACCGAGCCCTTCGCCGACGATCGCGGCGGTTACGTGCAGCATCTCGCGCATGCCCGGGCCGCCCGCCGGCCCCTCGTAGCGGATGACGATGACGTCGCCCGACGCGATCGTGCGCGCCTTCACCGCGGCGAAGCACTCCTCCTCCGACTCGAACACGCGTGCGGGGCCGCTGTGGAACAGCCGCTCGTGGCCCGCGAGCTTCACGACCGAGCCCTCGGGCGCGAGGTTCCCGCGGAGGATCGCGAGGCCGCCTGTCGCCTTCAGCGGCCGCTCGATCGGCACGACGACCTCCTGGCCCGGCGTCTCCACGACCGCGGCCGCCACCTCTGCGAGCGAGCGCCCGTCGACGTTCGGCGCGTCGCCGTGCACGAGGCCTGCCTTCAGCAGCTCGCGGGTGACGAGCGCGACACCGCCTGCAGCGTGGAGATCCGTCGCGACGAAGCGACCCCCCGGCACGATGTCGGCGATGACGGGCGTGCGCTCTGCGATCTCGTCGAACTCGTCGATCGTCAACGTGATGCCGAGCTCGCTGGCGATCGCGATCAGATGCATGACGCCGTTCGTCGAGCCGCCGCTTGCGGCAACGCCGGCGACGGCGTTCTCGAGCGCGTCGCGCGTGATGATCTGGGACGGACGCACGTCGTCGCGCACGAGGCGCATCGCGACCTTGCCGGCCTCGTAAGCGGCATCGTGCTTCGCCGGATCGGTCGCCGGGATGTCGTTGAGGCCGCCGGGGCTGATGCCGAGGAACTCGAGCGCCATCGCCATCGTGTTGGCGGTGAACTGGCCGCCGCACGCACCCGCGCCCGGACAGGCGGCGCCCTCGAGCTCGTGCACGTCGGCGTTGCTCATCGTCCCGGCCGCAGCTGCGCCGACGGCCTCGAAGACGTCCTGGATCGTGACGTCCTTGCCGCGGAAGCGGCCCGGCGCGATCGACCCGTTGTAGAGCGCAAGCCCCGGCACGTCGAGCCGGGCGAGCGCCATCACGGCGGCCGGGATCGTCTTGTCGCAGCCGACGATGCACACGAGGCCGTCGAGCAGGTGGCCGCGCACGACGAGCTCGATCGAGTCCGCGATCGTCTCGCGCGACACGAGCGACGAGCGCATGCCCTCCGTGCCCATCGACACGCCGTCGGACACGGCGATCGTGTTGAACTCGATCGGCGTCCCTCCCGCTTCGATGATCCCGCGGCGCACATGGCGCGCCAGCTCGCGCTGGTTCCAGTTGCACGGCATCGTCTCGATCCACGAGGTCGCGATGCCGACGAGCGGACGCGAGAGCGCCTCGTCGTCGAGACCGATGCCCTTCAGCATCGCGCGCGCAGCTGCGCGGTCGACGCCGTCGGTGAGCGCGGCGCTGTGGCGCTTCGCGGGATCGGAAGGGACTGCGTACGGGTCGCTCATGCGGCGCCGGCTCCTGTCGTCGTGACTGCCAGATGAAAGACCTCGTGATCCGGGAAACGCGCGGCGAGCTCGGCGACGGTCTCCGCCACGCGCTCCTTCTCGGCCCACACGATCACCGTCGGACCGGAGCCCGAGAGGGTCGCACCGAGAAACCCGACCGGCGGGTCGCTGCGGATCGCCGCGAGCTGCGGCGCCTGCGCTGCGCGATACGGCTCGTGCAGGCGGTCATCGGAGCTCGCCGCGAAGAGCAGCTGGTTGCCCGACGCAAGCGCGGCGCCGAGCAGCGTCGCGTGGATCACGCTGGAGACGGCGTCGGCGTGCGGCACGGCCTCCGGCAGCGACGCGCGGGACTCCGCCGTCTTCACGCGCCCTGGCGGGACGACGGCGATCGCTGCGGCCGGGACGTCATCGGCGACGCGTGCGATGTGGCCGTCCCAGGTCAGGCAGACGCCGCCGACGAGCGCCGCGGCGAGGTTGTCGGCGTGCCCCTCGAACGGAAGCCCCTCCGCGAGCAGTTCGTCCGCGTCGGGATCTTTCCCGGCCGCGATCGCACCGGCGACGAGCCCGAGCGCGACCACCGCGGCGCTCGAGCCGAGCCCGCGCTCACGCGGGATCCGATCGGTGAAGGTGAACGACCGCCCTTCGGGCGACGCGAAACGCGTGAACGCGCGAACGGCGAGGTGCGTGTGGTCGACCGGCTGCCCGTTCCCCTCGCCGACCTCCATTTCGTTCCAGAGGTCGAGTGCGACTGCTGCGACGTCGAAGCCCGGTCCGATGTTGGCGCTCGTGGCCGGCGCGCGCACGTGGATCTTCATGTCGCGAGCCTCTGCGCCGCCTCGGGATCCTTGAGCCCGTGGCCCGTGATCACGCAGACGACGCGCTCGCCCGGTTGCACCGCACCCCCAACCCCGAAGCCCCGCGCAACGGCGGCGATCCCCGCGGCGGACGCGGGCTCGCAGAAGAGCCCCTCCTCCCTGCCGAGCAACCGCCACGCAGCGATGAGCTCGTCGTCGCTCACGGTCACGATCGAGCCCTTCGACTGCAGCACCACCGCCTCCACCTCCGCTCGGTGGTTCGGCTCGACGATGCGAATTGCGGACGCCACGGTGCCGGCGCGGTTCTCGACCTCGGTCGGGTGGAAGCGCGGGTACTCGCCCGCCCGCTCGAGGAATCCACGTGCATACGCTTTCGTGTTGCCACCGCCGCCGTACGGGAGCGCGAGCACGTCGGGCAGCCCGCCGAGCTGATCGAGGATCTCGAACGCCGCGGTCTTCTGGCCTTCGATCCGATCCTCGTTCGTGGAGTTGACGAGCACGACCCCGTCAACGGCGAGGCGGACCGCTTCGTCGTACGCGTCGGTGAACGATCCGGTCACCTCGATGATGCGACCGCCCACTGCGCGCACCTGCACGAGCTTGGAGCTCGCCGGCCCGCCCGCGGCGACGACGATGATCGCCTCGATGCCCGCGCGCGCGGCGTACGCCGCCGCCGACGCGGCCGTGTTGCCGGTCGACGCGCAGACGATGCCCGTCGCTCCCGCCTCGACGGCTTTCGTGACGGCGACGCTCATCCCCCGGTCCTTGAACGAGCCGGTCGGGTTCGCGCCTTCCCACTTGAGCCAGAGATCGACGCCGAAGCGCTCCGAGAGCCTCGGCGCGTGCAGGAGCGGCGTTCCTCCTTCCCCGAGCGTCACAGTCACAGCGGCCGCTCCGAGATCACAGGAGCCAGGAACGGCTGCCCGAGCACCTCGGGCAGGGCGGCGATCTCGACGAGCGCCGCCTGGACCGCTCCGAGCGGCGCCGCGTGGAGCACGAGCTCGAGCGCCGCCTGCCCGTCGGAGACGCGCTGCACGAGCTGCGCGATCGAGACCTCGTGCGCAGCGAAACGGCTCGCAGCGTGCGCGAGCACGCCGGGCTGGTCGGCCACGTCGAGGTGCGCGTAGAACGGCGAGCGCCACGCGCCCTCGGGAAGCTTGTCGAGCTCGCGCCAGCACGCGTCGTTCTGCAGGAACCCCGTCCCCGCGGTGCCGACGACGCTGACGAGGTCCGCGACGACGGCGGACGCGGTCTCGATGCCGCCGGCGCCCGGTCCCTCGAGCGTGATCTCGCGGATCGCATCGCCCTGAAGCATCACGGCGTTGAACGCGCCGTCGACCGCGGCGAGCGGATGCGAGCGCTCGACGAATGCCGGCTGCACCCGCACGTCGACCTTTCCGTCCAGGAGGCTCGCGATCCCGACGAGCCGCACGACCATGCCGAGATCGGCGGCCGCTGCGACGTGCGCCGGCTCGATCTCGGTGATGCCGCGCATGTCGACGTCCTCGAGCGCGACGCGCGAGCCGAACGCGACGGTCGCGAGGATCGCCATCTTCGCCGCGGCGTCGGCGCCGTTCACGTCGTCGGTCGGATCCGCTTCCGCGTAGCCGAGCTCCTGCGCTTCGGCGAGCGCCTCGGCGTACGAGCCGCCCTGCTCCATGCGCGAGAGGATGAAGTTCGTCGTGCCGTTGACGATCCCGAGCACGCGATGCACGTTCGAGACGACGAGCGACTCGCGGAGCACCTTGACCACCGGGATCGCCGCGCACACCGACGCCTCGAAGCGGAGCTGCACGCCGGCCGCCGACGCGATCGCGAACAGGTCGGCCCCCTCGCGCGCGACGAGCTGCTTGTTCGCGGTCACTACCGACTTGCCGGCCCGGAGCAACTCGCGGACGTATCCGCCTGCCGGATCAAGCCCGCCCATCACCTCCGCGACGACGCGAATCGAGGGGTCGTCGCGCACGGCCGCGAAGTCCGTCGTGAGGACGCCGTCGGCGGGCGCAAACGAGCGCTCCTTGTCCGCTTCGCGGACGAGGGCGCGGATGATCCTCAGCCGGTGGCCGGTGGCGCGCTCGATCTCATCGGCGCTCTCGACGAGCAGGCGGTTGACCGAAGCGCCGACCGTGCCGTAGCCGAGGAGTGCGACCCCAACGTCAACTGGATCCACGGCACCTCGTCCGATGATCAAGTCGAGCCACTCGGTCAGCACCAAGCGATGCAACGACGCAGGGAGAATCCAGACTGGGTTGTCTGGGTTCGACCGAGGACGCCGCAGCGCGCAGCGTGAGGGCGGGCGAGGGGCCGACGGTGATCATTGGGCGGGGTGCCCAGCTCCAACGCCGTGCAGGCCTTCTGCGCCTGCAAGCTCCCGCAGCTCCTTGCCGACCTTTTCGAGCTCCGCCGCGCGCTTCTGGCCCTGCTCGCGCAGCTCCTTGAAGCGCGGACGTCCGGCAGCGTCGTCCTCGAACAGCTCCTTCGCGAACGCGCCGCTGCGGATCCGCTCGAGCACGCCCTGCATCCGCTCGCGGACGCCGTCGTCGACGATGACCGTCCCGACGGAGAGGTCGCCGTACTCCGCGACGTCCGAGATCGAGTAGCGCATGTACTCGAAGCCGCCCTCGTAGAGCAGGTCGACGATCAGCTTCAGCTCGTTCAGGCACTCGTAGTACGCGATCTCCGGCTGGTAGCCGGCGGCGACGAGCGTGTCGAAGCCGGCCTGCACGAGCGCCGGGACGCCGCCGCAGAGCACGGCCTGCTCACCGAAGAGGTCGCTTTCGGTCTCCTCCGCGAACGTCGTCTCGAGCAGTCCGACCCGGCCGCAGCCGATGCCGACGCCATAGGCGAGCGCAAGCTGCAGCGCGCGGCCGCTCGCGTCCTGCTGGATCGCGACGAGACCCGGGGTGCCGGCGCCGGAGACGTAGAGCTCGCGCACGCGATGACCGGGCGCCTTTGGCGCGACCATGATCACGTCGTGTCCTTCGGGCGGCGCAATACGGCCGAAGTGGATGTTGAGCCCGTGCGCGAAGAGCACGGCGGCGCCCGGCTCGAGGTTCGGGGCGATGTCCGCGTCCCAGACCTCCTTCTGCAGATGGTCGGGGACGAGGATCGCGACGACCTGCGCGCCCTTGACCGCCTCGGCGACCGTGCCGACCTTCAACCCGGCCTCCTCGGCGGCGGCGCGCGACGCGCTCCCCTCGCGCAGGCCGACGTGCACGTCGACTCCCGAGTCGTGCAGGTTCAGCGCGTGAGCGTGTCCCTGGCTGCCGTAGCCGACGACCGCGACCTTGCCGTCGAGGAGGTCGAGGTCGCCGTCGCGGTGAATGGTTGCCATCGTGGTTTGAGCTCCTTGTCGTTGACTGAAGAGGGTTACGCGAGCGCTTGCCGGGCAGCTTTGCCCTTCGGCCCGCGCGTCGCGCGGGTGAGGCCGATGCGCCCGGTGCGCACGAGCTCCTGCAGGCCGTGCGGGCGGACGAGCTCTTCGAACGAGTCGACCTCCTCCGGCGACCCGGTGAGCTCGAAGACGATCGCGTCCGGGCCGAGATCGGCGATCCGCGCATTGAAGACCTCGCCGAGCGCCATCAGCTCGGCCCGTGCGCTCGGCGGCGCCGAGACCTTCAGCAACGCGAGCTCGCGCTCGAGCGACTCGCCCGGTGCGAGCTCGGTGACGCGGAGCGTGTTCACGAGCTTGTTGAGCTGCTTCTCGATCTGCTCGAGCGAATGCGTCTCGCAGTCGACACGCAGCGTGATGCGCGACACGTCGTGCCGCTCGGTCTCGCCGACCGCGAGGCTCTCGATGTTGTAGCCGCGCCGCGCGAACATGCTCGTCACGCGCGTCAATGCGCCCGGCTTGTTCTCGACGAGGACGGAGATCGTGTGCCTCATACGACCGGAACCTCGCTCTCGTCGAACTCGACCATGTCGACGGCGGCTGCGCCGGCCGGAATCATCGGGAAGCAGTGCTCGCGCGGATCGACGCGGGCGTCGACGACGCAGGTCCGGCCCGAGGCGATCGCCTCGACGAGCGCTTCCTCGAGCTCCTCTCCGGTCTCGACCGTGAACCCGAGCGCGCCGTACGCCCGTGCGAGCGCGGCGTAGTCGGGCAGGGAGTGCGTCAGCTTGATCTGCGAGAAGCGCTCCTCGAAGAACATGTCCTGCCACTGGCGCACCATGCCGAGGTAGCCGTTGTTGACGATCACGACGACGATCGGCAGCTCCTCGAGCGCGGCCGTTGCCAGCTCCTGGCTCGTCATCTGGAAGCAACCGTCTCCGTCGATGCAGATCACCGTCGCATCCGGCCGGGCCGCCTTCGCGCCGATCGCGGCCGGGATGCCGTAGCCCATCGTGCCGAGACCACCCGAGCTGATGAACGTGCGCGGCCGGTCGCAGAGGACGTACTGCATCGCCCACATCTGGTGCTGTCCCACGCCGGTCGTCCAGACGACGTCGTCACGGCCCGCCGTGAGCTCCTGCAGCTGCTCGAGCACCTTCTGCGGCTTGAGCATGGGGCCCGGCTCAGCGCTGTAGCGCAGCGGGAACTCCTCGCGCCATTCGGAGATCTGGCGGAGCCACGCGTCGGTGCGCCCGGGCACGGCGCTCGTCGCGAGCGCCTTCGCCAGCGTCGCAAGGATCGGCTTCAGCGGCCCCACGACGGGCACATCGGCGTGACGGATCTTCGAGATCTCCGCCGCGTCGACGTCGAGATGGACGATCGTCGCACCGGGCGCGAACGCCGACAGCTTGCCCGTGACGCGGTCGTCGAAGCGCGCACCGACGGCAACGACGACGTCCGCCTTGTTGAGCGCGTAGTTCGACCACTTCGGGCCGTGCATCCCCGGCCAGCCGACGTGCAGCTCATGCGACTCGGGGAAGCCGCTCTTCGCCATCAGCGTCGTCACCACGGGAATGCGCGCGATCTCGGCGACCTCGAGCAGCTCGTCCGTCGCGTGCGCGTTCAGCACGCCGCCGCCCACGTAGAGGATGGGCCGCTCCGCCGCAGCGATTGCCTCGGCGGCCGCCTTGATCTGCCGTGGGTGCCCGCGGCGCGGCGGCTTCCAGCCCGGGAGATCGACCTCGTCGGGATAGACGAACTCGAGCTCGGCCTCCTGCACGTCGCGCGGGATGTCGACGAGCACCGGGCCGCAGCGGCCCGTGCCGGCGACGTGGAACGCGGCCTTGATCACGTGCGGGATGTCCTTCACGTCCTGCACGAGCCAGGAGTGCTTGACGATCGGGATCGTGATGCCGGTGATGTCGCACTCCTGGAATGCGTCGGTGCCGATCAGGAACGAGCGCACCTGACCCGTGATGCACACGAGCGGCGTCGAGTCCATCCAGGCGTCGGCGATCGGCGTGACGAGGTTCGTGGCGCCCGGCCCGGAGGTCGCGACGGCGACACCCGTGCGGCCCGAAGCGCGTGCGTAGCCCTCGGCCATGTGGCCGGCGCCCTGCTCATGGCGCGCGAGCACATGCCGCACCGTCGTGCCCCGGGCCATTGCGTCGTAGAGCGGCAGGATCGCGCCGCCCGGCAAGCCGAACATCACTTCGACGCCCTCGGCCTCGAGCGAGCGGAGGACTGCGTCTGCACCGTTCATGGTCATGCGACCCCCGTCATCGAATCGCCCGCCCAGAATTCGGCGTTGCGATTGGAGAGCTGGAATCCGGCGACCACGCGCGACGTGAACTCGCGGCTCGTGGCGCCGACGCCGAGGCGAAGCAGGTCGGGCGTCTGCGGGCCGTCGACGAGCGCCGCCGAGACGGCCCCGGCGAGCGTCGCCGCAGCGGC
>DATEXK010000104.1:0-4867 GCA_035257065.1 Gaiellaceae bacterium
CGGAGATAGCTGTACGGATCTCCTGCTCGGTCGGATCTGGGTTCTCGTCCAGGAGGGCGCGGGTCGTCATCAGCATCCCCGGCGTGCAGAAGCCGCATTGGAGCGCGTGCGTCTCATGGAAGCCCATCTGAATCGGGTCCAGCTGCCCGTCGACCTCGAGAGACTCGACCGTGCGAATCTCGTGGCCCTCGCACATCACAGCGAGGATCGTGCAGGACTTGACGGGCTCGCCGTCCATCTGCACGACGCAAGCGCCGCAGTTGGAGGTGTCGCAGCCCCAGTGCGTGCCGGTGAGACCGGGCGTCTCCCGAATGAAGTGCACGAGCAGCTGGCGCGGCTCGATCTCGCGGGAGACCTTGTCGCCGTTGATCGATATCGAGACGTTCGTCATGAGGCCTCCTGATAGAGCGCGCGTGCCGTCGCGCGGAGCAGGGCGCGTTTCGTGAGGACGCCGGCGAGATGGCGCTTGTAGTCGATCGGTCCTCGACCGTCCTGGCTCGGCGAGCAGTCTGCAGAAGCGATCTCGCCCGCTTGCGCAAAGAGCTCGTCCGACGGAGCCTCGCCGCGCAGCAGCTCTTCGGCCCGGGACAGATGGATCGTCGTGAGCCCGACCGCGCTGAGTGCGATGCCCACGTCGGCGATCCGGCTGCCCTCGAGCCATACCGCCGCGGATGCGGCCGCGATCGCCCAGTCACCGGCGCGGCGCTCGACCTTCTCGTGCGCGCTGCCGCCGCCTCGCCGCAGCGGGATCCGCACCTCGGTGAGCAGCTCGCCGTCGCTCACGGCGGTCACGTACGGCCCGACATGGAAGTCCTCCATCCCGACCACGCGCTCGCCGCCGGCGCCGCGGATCACGACCTTCGCCTTGACCGCCGAGCACACGGCCGAGAGATCCTCCGCCGCGTCCGCCTGGCAGAGCGAGCCGCCGATCGTGCCGCGGTTGCGCACGACCGGATCTGCGATCACGTTCTCCGCGTCGCGAAATAGCGGCGCATGCCTGAAGAGTAGCTCCGACTTCAGCAGGTCGACGTGACGGGTGAGCGCCCCGATCAGGATCTGATCGCCTTCCTCGCGGATGTACGAAAGCTCGGCAAGGTCGTTGATGTCGATCAGGTGCTCCGGGTTCGCCAGCCGGAGCTTCATCATCGGCAGCAGGCTGTGGCCGCCCGCGATGACGCGCGCCTCCGGTCCGAGCCTCTGCAGCGACGCAATCGCGCCTTCCACACTCGTCGCGCGCTCGTACTCGAATGACGCAGGTGTCTGCAAGAGGGCTCCTTTCGTGTCAGGAAACGTCAGACATATCGGCACAAAGAAGGAGACCGGTCAGTCTACCGCGACCGGTCGGGGAGTCGTTTGCGCGGCGCTCCGATGTCTTCCCGCTGCTCGTACTGCACGGGGGCGTCGGTGCCGATGACGGGCGACCTGGGCAGAGACTCCGGCCGCGACTGACGGAGCTCCGGATACAGGAGCCGCGCCGCGAGGCTTCCTCCCTCGACGTTCCGGAGCGGGAACCCGGCCGGGTTCCCGGCGGCGATCGGCGCCTCGCGGCCGAGACGCGCGAGCGTGAGCGTGCCTTTCGTGTAGACCTCGCCGATGCGCGGCGCCTTGACCGTGGCGCTCTCCGGGAAGTTCCTGAACCCCGCCGCGGCTGCGCCGGCGTAGAGGCCGTCGACGAGGCCGACGGCGTCCGCCATGCCTGCCTTCTTCACGAGCAGGCCCTCGAGCAGATCGACGCCCGCGTCGAGTTGCTCGTTGATCGTCGTGACGACGGCGTTGACCGGCGCGCTCTTCTGCACGATCTCACCGACGGACGTGATGACCTCATCCAGGCCGCCGGTGATCTTTCGCAGTTGCACGATCACCGAGACCAAGTAGAAGACGAGGGCGACGACGATCAGCACGACAGCGAGAGCCGTGACGGCGCCGACTGCCATGAATGCGAGCACGGGTGCCATGGTTCCTCCTAGCGCGCGTCGTCGAGGATGACGTCGAGCGAGCCGCCGTAGTTCGCGACTCCCGCGACCGTCTGGGTCACTTGGTCCTGCGTCGTCAGCAGCAGCACTGCGGCGTCGAGATCCTTCGAGCCCGCAGCGGCGGCCTGTGCGATCCCCTGCACGCTGGGAACGATGCTCCTCGCGGCGTTCAACACAGAGCGGAGCAGATACACGACGACCGGAAGGATCACCGCGAGCAGGACGACGTCTCCGATCCACCAGAGGATCACTTCGGCCTCCTCTCGGCCACGATCGCCGCCTTCCTGGCAATCCCCGGCAGTGCGCCGAGGATGATGTCGAACTGCGCGTTGATCGCCTTGACGGCGCCTTCGAGCGGACGCAGATGCTGCGACTCGACGCCCTCCAGCGCAGACGCGAGCGTCGCAAGCCCCTCGGAGATCCTCGTCAGGCCCCGGCGCACTTCGATCAGCGCGGCGGCCAGCACGAGCACGACGCCCGCCGCCAGTACAACGCTCAGGAGGGCGAGTGCGTGTGTGCTGCTCATGCCGCATCACCGAACCCGTCGGTGAGGGCGTTCATGTAGCCGTCCTGAACCACAGCTTCCTCGACGATCAGTGCGAGCACGGGCGCCGTCGCCTCGAGTTGCGGAATGCTCTCCGTGTTCGCGGCGACCTTGCCGGCGATCTCGAGCAGGCCGTCGACCGAGCGCTCGATGCTCCCGACCGCTTCGACGAGCACGGTCAGCAGGATCGCGACGACAACCGCCGCGCCGAACGCGATGCTCAGTGCGATCGCCCAGTAGGTGTGTGCAGAGATTGCGGCAAGCGTCATTTCCCGACCGCCACCTTTCGCAGTGACCGGGCGGAGTGCAGGATCCGCACGCCGGAGTCGTTGATCTGCGCGATGCCGCCGAGCTCGGCCGTCTGTTGGCGGACGACCTCGACCGCCTGCTCGGCCGTCTTCGCCTGCTTGGCGATCCTGATCGCCAGCAGCACGATCACGATCACGATCACCGCGGCGACCGCGATCACCGCGATGCCGAGCGCGAGCCCGATCTGCCATTCGCTGGAATACGACGCCGTCAGCGTGAGCACGCGACACCCTTCCTGGACGCGGTTGCGCTCATCCCGACACCGCCGCCGGTGAGAGCTTGGTCTCGCTGCTCGTGCCCGGCTCCCGGCGCCGTGCGAGGAGCAGCATGAGCAGGCCGTAGACGATCACGATGATCCCGACGATCAGCACGAGCGGCCCGATGAAGTCGATCGTCGAGGTCGCCACGAGCTTGTGGTAGTTGCCCGTCTGGGTCTCGAGCACCGGGATCACGTCCGAGCTGAAGTACGCACCGACCTCGGGCACGTTTTTGACGGGCGAGCCGTCGAAGCGCGTGGCGCCGTCGATGTTCTGGATGTTGTTCCACCCGTTGGTCACCGTCGGCAGGTTGGTGATCGCCTGTGCGATTCCCGGGAAGCTCGTCGTCAGCGCACCGAGGAGCTGGGCCTGCGACACGTGTAGCGCGCCTTCGAGGAACGTCAGCAGGCCGGGCAGCTCGTCCGTCACCGACGACAGCGGGACGGCCTGCAGCAGCGCGAGCGTGTGCGGAAAGTTCTTCTGCAACGCGGCGACAACGGCCGCCTGCGAAAGCCCCGTCTTCTGCGAGACGAACTCGATCAGCTTCGGCACCTCGGCGGCGCCCCCACCAAGCGGTGTCATGAGCGGGTCCTCGGTGGCGACGATTGTCGAGACCATGTCGATCCCGACCCGGTCGCCGTGCACGCGTCCGGGGCCGTTGACAGGCCCCAGCGCATTGAGCAGCTTCTGTCCGTTGCTCACTCGCGGGACGAGCGAGAGAACGAGCACGAGCGCCACCACCCCGACGCCGACGACGAGGACGACCGACGCGCCCGCCGTCGCCAGCCCGCGCGACACCTGTCCGCGGAGATTCAGCACGATCATCACCGCCGCGAAGAGGATCACGATCAGCCCGACGATCAGCAGGAGCGGCGCGACCCAGTTGACGGTCGAGGTCCCGTCGAGGCTGTTGAAGTTGCGCTGCTGCTTCTCCAGCACGGGGATCAGATCCGAGCTGAAATACGTCCTCAGTTGCGGGACCGACTGGACGGGTGTGCCGTCGAAGCGCGTGAGCCCGTCGATGTTCGGGATGTGGTCCCACCCGTTGGTCACCGCCGGCAGGTTGGTGATCGCCTGCGTGAGCGCCGGGAAGTTCGCCTTCAGGGCCGCGACCAGCTGAGCAGGCGACACCTTCAGCGCCTTCTCGAGGAACGCGAGCAGGCCGGGCAGCTCCGTCGTGACCGACGACAGCGGGATCGTCTGCAAGAGCGCCAGCGTGTGCGGGAAGTTCTTCTGCAGGGCGGCGACGACTGCCGCCTGCGAGAGCCCCGTCTTCTGCGAGACGAACGCGATCAGCTTCGGCACCTCGGCGGCGGCGGTGCCCTGCGCGTTCACGATCGGAATCGCGGTGTCGACGTTCGCGGAGAGGATGGTGATGCCAGAACGAGCGCCGGTGAGACGCGAAGTCGCGAACGCCGGCTTGGCCGCATCCAGGACCTTCTGGCCGGCGTTGAGCCGCGGAATCAGATGTAGGCCGAGCACGACGGTCACGACCAGGACGCCGACCACCAGTACGACGACCCACTGCAGGACTCCCGATCGGCTTCCGCTCTTGCCGTGCATGCAGAACCTCCTGACGCGCTTCCGCCGTTGGACGCCGTCGAGGCAGTCTCCGGAGCATGGGGGTGCTCGGCCGGCCGCCGGGCCGAACGTACCACCCGCGGCATGAGAGTCAAGTGAGAGCCGTCTGCCGCGGCGCCCGCCGGCTACGAATCCCGCGGGAAGTCGCCTCACGGGCGGCTTCCCACAGATCGCGTCAGGCGTGGATCCGCTCGTAGAGCTCG
>DATEXK010000105.1:0-4810 GCA_035257065.1 Gaiellaceae bacterium
AGTGGCGCATCGGCAGGAACAGCGCGTCCTCGGGACGCCACCCGTCGGCCGCATCGCCGGGCTCGGCGGCAGGCACGTAGCTGTAGCTCGCCGTGTCCCAGTCGTAGCTCCCCGCCGGCACGACGTAGGCGCCGCGCCGCGCGTACCGGTCGCAGATGAGCGTGTCCCACTCGTCAACGGAGCGGATCTGCCCCATGAGGGCCGCCTGCGCCGCCTCGCTGCCGAGCACCGTCGTGACGGTGAAGTCGTCCCACGCCGGTCGGTAGAGATTGACGACGACCGTCTCGTAGCCGAGCGAGTCGGCAATGGTCCGCGCGATCGCATCGAGGAGATCGGGCAGATTCTCCTCGGCGCGCACGAGGCGGGTGACCTCGAGCAGTCCCTGTAGGGGGGATACGGGTGACGGCGACGGCGGTGCCACAGTGATGGGCTTCGGTATCGGCACTTCGGGCCGTTTCCTGAAACGTGCCCGATCGCACATTCCGCGCACAAATGTCCATTCCTGCGCCGCGCGGCGGGCGCCCGAAACGAGAGAGGGCGGCCAACCGGCCGCCCTCTCCCTCAACCGACTATCTCCGGCCGCCGCGATCGCCTCCGCGGCCGCGGCCACGATCGCCATCACGGCGAGGACGCTCCTCGGACGGAGGGCGCGGCGGGGCGTCCTTCGCCCGCTCGACGAGCTCCTCCGGCTGGATGAGCTTGCCGTCCTCGTGCTTCGCGACGAGCTTGAGGCCGATCCGGCCACGCGCCTTGTCGACCTCCTGCACGATGACGTCGACGACGTCGCCGCGGGCCATCACGTCCTCGATGTGGGCAACGCGGCCCGGGCCGACGTTCGAGACGTGAAGCAGTCCGTCGGTGCCCTTCTTCAGCTCGACGAACGCGCCGAACTCCGTCGTCTTCACGACCTTGCCGGTGTAGGTGTCCCCCACCTCCGGCGTCTTGGTGAGCGCGCGAATCGCCGCGATGGCGGCTTCGGCCTTCTCGCCGTCGGTCGCGTAGATGAGGAGCGTGCCGTCCTCCTCGATGTCGATCTGCACCTCGTAGTCGCCTTCGAGACCGCGGATCGTCTCGCCGCCCTTGCCGATGATGAGGCCGATCTGCTCTTGCTCGATCTTGATCGACGTGATTCGCGGAGCGTTCTGCGAGAGCTCCGCACGAGGCTCCGGGATCGTGTCGAGCATGATGTCGAGGATCGCGTTGCGCGCGCGACCCGCCTGCTCGAGGGCGTTCCGCATGATCTCCTGCGTGACACCGGTGATCTTGATGTCCATCTGGAGTGCGGTGATGCCGTCCCGGGTCCCGGCGACCTTGAAGTCCATGTCGCCGAGGTGGTCCTCCGCACCCTGGATGTCGGTCAGGATCACGTAGTCGTCGCCTTCCTTGACGAGACCCATCGCGATACCGGAGACCGGCGCCTTGATCGGCACGCCGGCGTCCATGAGCGACAGCGTCGAGCCGCAGACGGAGCCCATCGACGAGGAGCCGTTCGACTCGAGAGTCTCGGACACGATGCGGATCGTGTACGGGAAGTCCTCAGCCGGCGGGATCATCGCCTCGAGCGCGCGCTGCGCCAGGGCGCCGTGACCGATGTCACGCCGCTTCGGGCCGCGCATGAAGCCCGTCTCCCCGACCGAGTACGGCGGGAAGTTGTAGTGGTGCATGTAGCGGCGGTCGGTCTCGAGCGACAGGTCGTCGATTCGCTGACCTTCCTTGGCCGTGCCGAGCGTGAGGGACGAGAGCACCTGAGTCTGGCCGCGCGTGAACAGGCCGGAGCCGTGTGCACGCGGGCTGACGCCGACCTCGACCTCGATCGGGCGGATCTCCTCGGTGCCGCGGCCGTCCGGGCGTCGCTTGTCGACCGCGATCTTCTTGCGGACGAGGTCCTTGTAGATCGCCTCGGCGGCCTTCTTGACGTAGCTCTTCGTGAGGCTGTCCTTGACGACCGCGCCGTCGGCCGACGGGGTGCCGACCGGGAACGGCAGCTCGACCGTGTTGACGATCGACTCGAAGAGGAGGTGGCGCTTGGCCGACTTCAGCTCCTTCGAGTCCTGCTCGGCGTCCGTGAGCGCCCGCAGGCCGCTCTCGAACTGCTCGCGCACCGGGCCCTCGACGGCCACGAGCCGCTGCTTCTCGAGCAGCTGGCCGAGGCTCGCCTTGACCTGGATCTGCTTCTGGATGTCCTCTTCCGTCGAGTCCATCGTGATCTCGCCGGCGAGCTGGGTGAGCAGGTCGTCGATCACGGCCGCGCCCTCGCGGAGGCCGTCGCTCTGGATGCGCTCCCAGATCGTGTGGCCGTGGGTCGACTCGATCTCTGCAGTGAGGTCGTTGTCGAGCCACTTCGCCTTGCCGGCCTGGTTGCGCAGGTCCTCCTGCGCGTCGCACAGCCGCTTGATCTCGGCGTGAGCGATCTCGAGCGCCTCGAGGAGCACGTCCTCGGGCACCTCGTCGGCGCCGGCCTCGACCATCGTCAGGCCGTCCTTCGTGCCGACGACGATCAGGTCGAGCGACGTCTCGACCCAGTTCTGCTGCAGCGTCGGGTTGATGACGAACTCGCCGTCGATCCGCCCGATCCGCACGGCCCCGACGGGACCGAAGAACGGCAGCGGCGAGAGCATGAGCGCCGCCGACGCGCCGTTGATGCACAGGATGTCGTGCGGGGTGACCATGTCCGCGGAGAGCACGGTGCAGATGACCTGCACCTCGTTGCGGAAGCCCTTCGGCCACAACGGCCGGATCGGGCGGTCGATCATGCGGGCGGTCAGGGTGGCACGCTCGCTGGCGCGTCCCTCACGCTTGAAGAAGCCGCCCGGGATCTTGCCCGCGGCGTACATCCGCTCCTCCACGTCGATCGTCAGCGGGAAGAAGTCGGCGCCCTCGCGGGCCTCCGCGCGTCCCACTGCGGTGGCGAGCACCATCGTCTCGCCACTGCGGACGACGACTGCGCCGTCCGCCTGCTTCGCGAGCTTGCCGGTCTCAAAGGTGATCTCCTGCGTCCCAACCTGGACGGAGACCTGAGCCCGACGCTCGGTCGCGATACTCATTCGATTGTCCTCCACTCTTCTGTACTTATGGAGGGCGGGAGTTTGAATCAGCTCCTGGAGAGAGCTCACTCAAACCTCCGCCCTCCTGGACGTCATACGGGAGCTAGCGGCGTAGGCCGAGCTCCTTGATGAGGGCGCGATAGCCCTCGAGATTGTGCTTCTGGAGATAGTTCAGGAAGCGCCGACGCCGGCCGACGAGCTTCAGGAGCCCGCGGCGGGAATAGTGGTCGTGACGGTGGGTACGCAGATGCTCTGTCAGCTCGTTGATTCGCTGCGTGAGCATCGCGATCTGCACCTCCGGCGAGCCTGTATCGGCCTCGGCACGGCCATGCTTCTTGATGATCTCCAGCTTTGCTTCCTTGGTGAGGGCCATTGGGCCTCCTGTGTCGTTGTCTCCCGGGCCCCCGCCCGCCGCGCCAAGGAATATGCAGCGACGAGCCGAGACAGGGTCGGCGGGTAGGGTAGCAATCCCGCATGGTTCCTGCGTTTGAGCTCGAGGAGATCGTCCGCGACGCGCGCGCCCGAACGGGGGTGCCGGGTGTGGCAGCCGCGCTGCACGTGGACGGCCAGACCGTGGCCGTGGCGGACGGCGTGCTCGAGCTCGGCAAGGACGAGCCGGTGCGGCCGGAGACGCCGTTTCGCATCGCCTCGATCTCGAAGCCGTTCACGGCCTCCCTCGCGCTCTCGTGCCTCCCTGCCGGGGGGCAGCTGCGCGCCTGGCTCAGCCATACGGCCGGCTTGCGGTGCGAGCTGGCGAAGCCGCTGCCGGAGGAAGCGCAGGGGCTCTTCTCCTATTCGAACGCGGGCTACTGGGCCGCCGGCGAGGCGAGCGCGGAGGCCTGCGAGCTGAGCTTCGACGCCGCGATGCGCGAACGGATCCTCGAGCCGCTCGGACTTGCGGCGACGGGCTACGACGAGCCGGAGTCGCCCGCGCGCGGGCACGTCCAGGACGGCGAGACGGGGCACCGCGCGGTGAGCATCGACGTCTACCCCGCCGCCCGGCGGCCGTCGGGCGGTCTCTGGTCGACGGTCGAGGACCTCCTGCGCTTCGCCGCGCACCACCTCGGTGCGCGCGGGCCGCTTTCCGTGGAGACCCGCGCGGAGATGCGCGAGCCCCAGTCGCGGGCGCTCGGCGCGGGGTACGGCCTCGGCTGGTGGGTGCGCGACGCGGGCGGGCAGGTCGCGCTCGACCACGAGGGATCGGTTGCCGGATATCAGTCACTGCTCCTGCTCGTGCCCGAGGAGCGCATCGCCCTCGCCGTGCTGACGAACAGCTGGCGCGGCAGCGGCCTCGTGCGGCACGTCGTCGAGCACCTCGGGCTCGCGGCCGGTCCGCCGCTGTCACGTCCCGGGGTCAGACCCCGGGACGCGGCCGGACGGGAGCTGGCCGAGCATGCCGTGGCCGGACGGTACGCGCTCGACGACGGCCGGGCGCTCGTCGAGGAGGCGGGCGACGACCTCTTTGTGACGGAGAGCGAGACCGATCCGGTCACGGGCGCGCCGGTCGACAGACCGCGCCTCAAGGCGAAGCCGCTCGGCGGCGGCGTCTACGGCTATGCGGGAGGCGGGCTGATGAGCCACCGTGTCGACTTCCCGCGCACCGGGATCGGGCGCATCGGCTGGGTCGCGCTGCCCCAGCTCGAGCAGTGAGGCCCGGGACGGTGAAAGCGGGCGTCGCAGCCGGACATCCCGCGACCGCTGCGGCCGGCGTCGCGATTCTCGACGCCGGCGGCTCGGCCGTCGACGCCGCAGTGGCGGCGGGCCTC
>DATEXK010000106.1:0-4806 GCA_035257065.1 Gaiellaceae bacterium
CCCTGGCGCTCGGGCGAGCGCACGAGCCCGACGGCCTCGGGCGGCAGGCCGGCGCCGCTGAGCGCAGGGCGCAACACCTCGTCGACGAGGACGGTGACCGTGCGAAGCGCGGCGCCGCCCGTGCGCAGCACCGCCGCGTTGAGGCTCTTCAGCAGCTGGCCTGCGACGTCGACCGCGACGTTCGGCCGGGCCTCGAAGTTCGCGCCGACCGCGCCGATCGGGATCCGCCGGAGCGAGACCTGCAGCCCGTTCTCGAGCGTCCAGCTCTCGTCCTCGCGCTCGAGCGGCGGCAGTGCAGCAAGCTGCGCGAGCTGCTCGCCGAGCGCGGCGATGCGCGAGTCGTCGAGACGCAGGCGGTCGAGCGCGCCTTCGTCGAGGTCGGCGGCCGCGACGTCGGCCGCGTTCGCCTGTGCGATCGCGTCGTGACGCTCGCCGACGAGCGCGGCCGCAAGCTCGAGGGCGTGCGCGACGCCGTCGTCGGTCAGCGCGCCGACCGATCGCTGGGCCGCCTCCGCCTCGCGTGCCACCTGCTCTCGAAGCTCAGTCATCAGCTCATCCTGTATTACGCAGAGCCGCGGAGATGCCTGCGATCGACCGGAGCAGCGGCGGCTCGGCGGCCGCGTCGCCCGCGCGGTGACGGCGGAGCAGCGCCACCTGGATGGCGTTCATCGGATCGACGTACGGATTTCTCAGCCTGACCGACCGTTGGACGACAGGCTGCCGATCGAGCAGCCCGTCGGTCTCGACGATCTCGAGCACCGAGGCGACCGCCCGCGCGTGCTCTGCAGCGATCGGCTCCCACAGGCGATCGTCGGCCGCGAGCGTCAAGTACTCGCGTGCGATCTCCATGCTCGACTTCGCCAGGGTCATCTCGAGGTTGTTCACGAGCGTCCGGAAGAAGGCCCAGTCGCGATAGAGGCGGCGCAGCTCCGTCATATCGGCGCCGGCGAACGCCGTGCCGCAGCCGTACCACGCAGGCAGCAGGCAGCGGTTCTGCGTCCACGCAAACACCCACGGGATCGCGCGCAGCGACGCCAGGTACTCCGCACCCTCCGGACGCCGCGACGGCCGCGAGCCGATGTTCATGAGCGCGAGCTCGTCGACCGGCGTGAACGCCCGGAAGAAGTCGACGAACCCGTCGTCGTCGATCAGCGTGCGGAAGGCCGCGTGCGAGCTGTCGGCAAGCGCTGCGACGACCTCCTCCGCGCCGTCCGGCGGATCGACGTCGGTTCGCTCGGGCACCGCGGCGAGCAGCGTCGCCGCGAGTGACGCCTCGAGGTTGCGGTACGCGAGGCCCGGGAGCCCGTACTTGAAGGCGATCGTCTCGCCCTGCTCGGTCAGCTTCAACCGGCCGGGCGGCTCGCCCTGCGGCTGCGCGAGGATCGCGTCGTACGTCGGGCCGCCACCGCGGCCGGCGCTGCCGCCGCGTCCGTGGAAGACGGTCAGCTCGACGCCGCGCGAGCGCGCCACCTCCGCGAGCGCGACGAGAGCGCGGCGGATCTCCCACTGCGCGCTCAGATAGCCGGCGTCCTTCGCCGAGTCGGAATAACCGACCATCACCTCACGGCACCCGACGGTGTCGAGCAGCTCGCCGTAGATGCGCGGCGCCGCCCGAAGCGCCTCCACCGACTCGAAGAGCGGCACGACCGACAGCGGCTCGTCGGTCAGCTCGTGGACGCGACGCACGTCGTCCGCCGAATCGGTGCCGGACACGATCCACGTGTCGAGCGCCTGCGGCCCGTGCCGGCGGCGCACGTCGGCGATCGCCGCTGCGATCTCGTGGATGCGGTCGTCCGGCTCGACGAGGTCGCGTGCGTGCGTGCGGACGTCGAGCTTCGCGAGATGCAGGCCGAAGAGCTCGACCCGGCGCCGCAATGCGGCGAGAGCGCCGTCGGCGATGCGCGCTCCACGATTGCCGCGCAAGCTGCGATCGATGACGGCGAGGTCCTCGGCGAGATCGTCCGCGGTTGCATACGCGTCGGCGTCGAGCCGGCGCCACATGAACGACAACTTGCGTCGGTACGGCTCGTCGCGATTCTGGTCGCCGATCTCGTCGGCGTACGCGTTCAGCTCCTGCTCGTCGCGCTCGATCGAAGCCAGGAGCTCGTCGTCGACGGGTGTGAGACGCGACGAGACCCCGATCTCCGCGGCAAGCGCGCGCACCTCGTCGCGGTAGCGGAGCCGGAGTAGGCGGCGCGCACGCTCGAGCGCCTCCGTGATCGTGTCGGCGCCTGCGTTCGGGTTCCCGTCGGCGTCGCCGCCGATCCAGGTTCCGAAGCGCAGCGGCGCAGGCGCATCCGGAAGGTGGCGGCGGTAGTCGGCGAGCAGGCGCTCCGACGCGTCGATCAGGCTCTGCTCGAAGAACCAGTGCCCGTTCCGGATCTCGTCGACGACGCGCGGCCGCCGCGAACGCACCTCGTCGGCCTGCCAGTGCGCGGTGATCTCACCCGCGAGCGATGCCTCGATCTCGGAGCGGCGCACAGCCGCGAGCAGCGGGTCGTCGAGCTCGGCGAGCAAGGCGGCAATGCGCAGGTGCGAGGCGAGCACGGTGCGCCGCGTCGCTTCGGTCGGATGGGCGGTCAACACGAGCTGCAGAGACACGCGGCGCTCGAGCTCGGCCGGCGGAACGCCGTCGAGGCGCGCAAATGAATCCTCGAGCGACTCCGCCGGCACGCGCTCCTCGAGCTTGTACGCGCGGAGCCGGCGGACGCGGTGATGCTGCTCGGCGACGTTCGCAAGCTGGAAATAGAGCGCGAACGCCCGCAGCACGCTCGCCTGCCGCTCGAGCGGCAGCGCCTCGACAGCCTCCTGGAGCTCCTCGTGCGGCGAACCGGCACGCGACGCGCGGGCGAGCGAGCGAACGCGCTCGACGTCCTCGAGCAGCGACTCGCCCTCCTGCTCCACGAGGACGCGCCCGAGCAGGTCGCCGAGCAGGCGAACGTCCCGCCGCAGCGGCGCGTCGCGGGCTTCCATCCCTTCCATGGGCCAAGCGTAGGTCGGAATCGCCGCAAAACCGCACAATCACTTGCCTTGTCCGGCAGGCCCGCGGTAGCTTCGACACATGGGTCGCACACTCTTCGACAAGGTCTGGGAGAGCCACCTCGTGCCACGCGAGGAGGGCCGGCCGAAGCTGCTCTACGTCGATCTGCACCTCGTCCACGAGGTCACCTCGCCGCAGGCCTTCGAGGGGCTGCGGGTCGCCGGCCGCCGGGTTCGCCGGCCGGACCTGACGCTCGCGACGATGGACCACAACGTCGTCACCGGCGACGACACGCCCATGGACGAGCTCTCGGCGCAGCAGCTCGAGGCGCTCAGGCGCAACTGCGAGGAGTTCGACGTCCCGCTCTACGCGACCGGCAGCGGCCGCGAGGGCATCGTGCACGTGATCGGGCCCGAGCTCGGGATCACGCAGCCGGGCATGACGATCGTCTGCGGCGACTCGCACACCTCGACGCACGGGGCGTTCGGGGCCCTCGCGTTCGGGATCGGCACCTCCGAGGTCGAGCACGTGCTCGCCACGCAGACGTTGCAGCAGAACAAGCCGCGCTCGATGCGGATCCGCTTCGAGGGCGAGCTGCCGCCCGACTCCACTGCGAAGGACGTCGTGCTTGCCGCTATCGGCCGGCTCGGCGTCGACGGCGGGGTCGGCTACGTGATCGAGTACGCGGGCCCGGTGATCGAACGGCTCTCGATGGAGGGCCGGCTCACGATCTGCAACATGTCGATCGAAGCCGGCGCGCGCGCAGGGATGATCGCGCCCGACGAGACGACGTTCGCGTATCTCGAGGGTCGCCCGGGCGCGCCGAAGGGCGACGCGTGGGACCAGGCGCTCGAGCGCTGGCGCGCGCTGCCCACCGACGACGATGCCGTCTTCGACGAGGAGCTCGTGATCGACGTCTCGGAGCTCGGCTCGCAGGTCACGTGGGGCACGAATCCCGGCATGGTCGTCGCGATCGACGGCGTCGTGCCGGACCCGGCGGCGATGGAAGACGCCGACGAGCGCGCCGCAGCAGAACGCGCGCTCGTCTACATGGCGCTCGAGGCAGGCACGCCGATTCGCGAGATCGAGGTCGGGCGCGTGTTCATCGGCTCGTGCACGAACTCGCGGATCGAGGACCTGCGCGCCGCTGCAGCGGTGGCGCGCGGCCACCATGTGCATCCATCGGTGCGCGCGATGGTCGTCCCCGGCTCCGCCAAGGTGAAGCAGCAGGCGGAGGCGGAGGGGCTCGACCAGATCTTCGTCGACGCCGGCTTCGAGTGGCGGCGCGCCGGCTGCTCGATGTGCCTCGGCATGAATCCCGACATCCTCCTGCCGGGCGAGCGATGCGCGTCGACGTCGAACCGCAACTTCGAAGGCCGTCAGGGCGCGGGCGGGCGCACGCATCTCGTCAGCCCGGCCGTCGCCGCCGCGACCGCGATCGCCGGCCACTTCGCCGACGCACGCGAGCTGGTGCCGGCGTGAAGGCCTTCCGCAAGGTGACGGCGCACGCAGTGGCGCTCGACCGCCCCGACGTCGACACCGACCAGATCATCCCGAAGCAATTCCTGAAGCGCATCGAGCGGAGCGGCTTCGGAGAGTTCCTGTTCTTCGACTGGCGGAAGGACCCGGCGTTCGAGCTGAACCAGCCCGCAGCGAAGGGCGCGCGGATCTTGATCGCCGGCCGCAACTTCGGCTGCGGCTCCTCGCGTGAGCACGCACCGTGGGCGCTCGAGGACTACGGCTTCGATGCCGTGATCGCGCCGTCGTTCGGCGACATCTTCCGGCAGAACTCGCTGAAGATCGGGCTGCTCCCCGTGCAGCTCGCG
>DATEXK010000107.1:0-3798 GCA_035257065.1 Gaiellaceae bacterium
CCCGTTGCCTCCCGGATCGAGTAAACGCCGACCCGGATTCGACCCTAACGGATCGGCGGTGGCGATGCCACGGGACGTGTCACCGGCTCTTCCGCACTCCAGGGAAACGTGATCCAGCGGTCGGTCCGGCGCCAGACGTACTCGCAGTTGATCGTCGTGTGCGGCTTCTCGTACAGGACGGCGCAGCGCACCTCGGCGACCTTCCCCTCGCAGAACTCCTTGACGAGCGCGAGCGTCGCGCCCGTGTCGGCGACGTCGTCGGCGATGAGCACGCGAAGTCTCGGCGAAGTCGACGAGCTCGGGCACCGGCGGTAGGAGCATCGGCATCTCGAGCCGGGCATCGATCCCCGTGTAGTACTCGACGTTCATCGCAAACGTGTTCTTGATGCCGAGCGCGTAGCCGAGCGCCGCACCGACGAGCAAGCCGCCGCGCGCGATCGAGAGCACCATGTCGGCCTCGTAGCCGTCGTCCACGATCCGGTGTGCGAGCTCGCGCGCGCCGACGCCCAAGTCCTGCCACGTCATGATCTCGCGCGGACCGTCGATGAGACGACTATAGACGAGTGGCGGAGGGCCTCCAGGCCGCTCCGCTCCTCCCGCGGCCGCCGGGTCCAAACCGCCGCGCGGCTCCCCGCGTACCGCTTGCCGGACTGCGGATCTCGTTCGAAAGCAAAGGGGAGCAGGTTGAATACGACTCGTCTCATCACTGCCACCGTGGCGCTCGTGGCCGCGGTGCTCGTCGTCGGATCCGCGTCCAGCGGAATCGCCGACGACGTCTTCACCGTCCACAATCTCGTGTCCGACGCGGCGGGCACCGCACCGACGACGGATGCGTCGCTCGTCAACGCCTGGGGCCTCTCCGCCGGACCGACGACGCCGTGGTGGACGTCGAACAACGGCACCAACACGTCGACGCTCTACAACGGCAGCGGCGCGAAGCAGGCGCTCACCGTCGCCGTGCCCGGCGGGCCGAGCGGGACGATCTTCAACGGCTCGGCGGCCGACTTCGTCATCAACCAGAACGGCAAGTCGGGAGCTGCCCGGTTCCTGTTCTCGACCGAAGGCGGAATGATCCTCGGCTGGTCGCCGGCCGTGAACGCCGCGACCGCGATCCCCGGTGTCGACCGGTCCGCTTCGGGTGCGATCTACAAGGGCCTCACGACGATGTCCGACCGTCTCTACGCGACCGACTTCCACAACGGCCGCGTGGACGTCTTCGATGCGTCGTTCAACCCGGTCACGACCGCGGCCTTCAGCGACCCGAAGCTGCCGGCGGGGTACGCGCCGTTCGGCATCCAGGCGCTCAACGGCAGCATCTTCGTCACCTACGCGAAGCAGGACGCCGCGAAGAAGGACGACGTCGCGGGCGACGGATTCGGCTACGTCGACCAGTTCACGCCCGACGGGCAGTTCGTCGCGCGCGTGGCGCCGGGTGGGCGGAAGAACGCGCCCTCGAACGCTCCGTGGGGGCTCGCGCTCGCACCGGCGAGCTTCGGCGTGTTCTCGGGTGACGTGCTGGTCGGCAACTTCGGCAACGGCCGGATCAGCGCGTACAAGGATCTGGGCGGAGGCAAGTGGGTCTACAAGGGCCAGCTCCGGCTCGGCGACCAGACGCTGGTCAAGATCGACGGGCTGTGGGCGATCGCGTTCGGAAACGGGGGCGCGGGCGGACCGACGACGAGCCTCTACTTCGCGGCAGGCCCCGGCGGCGAGTCGCACGGCCTCTTCGGGTCGATC
Source organism: Gaiellaceae bacterium (assembly GCA_035257065.1). GTDB lineage: Bacteria > Actinomycetota > Thermoleophilia > Gaiellales > Gaiellaceae > Palsa-739. The sequence goes on from DATEXK010000107.1 coordinate 1,738, forward strand.
ACGGCGGGCTGAGCTCGCGGACCGAGATTCGTCGGCGCCTTCCCCGAGCCCCTCGCCGGCGAATGCGTCCCCGCCCCGGTTTCGCGCCGGGGCGGGGACAACACACCTTTCCGATTTCTTACCTGCAACCGAAGAACCGCTGCTTCACTCATTCGAGACCGTGCAGCGTGTCATTTTCAACCGCGGGGAGTCCGAGCAGCGCATGCTCGGCCGCCGCACGAGAGGCTCTGCTCAGCGGCCCGCCGACGCCGCGGACCGGCCCGCTGCCGCTGTGGCCGAGAGCCCGCTCACGCTGGTCGCGCTCGACGCCGAGCTCGGCCGGCTCCAGTCGCGCTTGCAGGAAGCGCTCGGACCGTCGTACCGCGTGGTGGCGGATTCGTCCGTCACCGACGCCGCCGCGGCCGTCATTCCCGCACGGGTGCCTCGCATCGAGGCGCTGCGGGCGGCCCACCCACGAAGATTCATCGTCGTCTACGACGCCGGGGGCAACGAGCCGGGGCCGTACCTCGAGGCAAGGGCCGACGACTACGTCGCCGCAGTCTCGATGGCGGAGCTGGCAGCCCGCATCAGGGCCGGCCTCCGCCGGCTCGGCTGGGCAGCCGACCGACCGGTGAGCTCGCAGAGCCCTTGATCGCCCCCCGCGATTCGGGTTCGATAGCGCGACATGACCGAGGTCGCTCCGGCGCCGGCGGCTCCTGGGCAGCGTGCCGCCCGCTGGCTCGCCGTGCCGCTCCTTGCCTTCGCGCTCTTCGCGCTGACCGCCGGGCTCCTCGCACGGCATCAGCCGAGGTCGAAGGGCTACTTCCGGCTCTTCTTCAGCGATCCCGTGCACCTCAAAGCGGGCTTCGCGACTGTGGCCGTCGCGCTCGCATGCTTCCAGCTCTTGAGCGCCGCCTGGATCTTCCGCAAGCTCCCCTGGACGCGGCCCCGCTGGATCGGACGCGCGCACCGCTGGTCCGGACGGCTCGCGCTTCTCTTCACATTGCCGGTCGCGTATCACTGCATCTTCAAGCTGGGCTTCCAGCGACCGAACGGCCGCGTGCTCGCGCACTCATTGCTCGGCTGCGCCGTGTACGGGGCGTTCGCCGCGAAGGTGACGATCGTCCACCTGCACCGGTTCGCAGCTCCGGTGCTGCCCCTCGCCGGCGGGTTGCTCTTCGCCGTGCTCGTCGGGGTCTGGTACACGAGCTCGGTCTGGCTCTACGAGCACACGACAAACGCCGCGCCGGCGTAGGCCGTGCCGGCGCCGATCCCGGCGTCCGCAAACGCAGCGGCAGGCGCCGCCGTCCTCCGGAGCGCGGGCTGCGGGGGCTGTCACACGCTGGCGGCGGCGGGCGCCGGCGGCCAGATCGGACCCAACCTCGACAAGCTCCGACCGAGCTTCGCCCAGACCCGGGCCCAGGTCGAGCAGGGCGGCGGCTCGATGCCGTCGTTCCGCACGACGCTCACGGCGGCGCAGATCCGCGACGTTGCCGCCTTCGTCGCCGCTCGCGCCGGCACCGGAGGCTGAGCGGCTACACGAAGCCGGCCGATGCGACGTAGTCTGGATACCGACAAATGAGCAAGACGACCGCCATCACGGACGACACGGTGATCATCCGCGTCCAGGGCAGCGCCGAGATCACCTGGCGCACGCAGCGGATGGTGAGCCTCGGCGCCGACGCGGAGCTCGCGGCGAAGATCGCCGACAGCGATGCCGACGTGCACGACATCGAGCGGCTGCTGAAGGCGGGCTGCCCGCTCGAGCTCGCGTGGACGATCATGCGACCGGTCGACAAGCCGGCGGTGGCCGCAAGCCCCGTCACCGAGCCCACCGACTAGCTCGTCCCAAAACAGTGGGAGCCGGGGCAGGCAGGGCTGCGGCTCCACTGCCACGCTCCCCGGCTCCCGCATCCGCAGACTCTGAAGCGTACCGGCCGCCGGATCCGAGCTGGGCCTAGGCGCTCTGCTCGCCGTGCATCTCGTCGAGCGCGGCGCGGCCCTGCTCGTGGACCTGCGCGCGGCGCGCAGCGGGGTCGGGCAACACCGCATCTTGCGGCCCGGCCGCGGCGGCGGGCTCGG
>DATEXK010000108.1:0-6059 GCA_035257065.1 Gaiellaceae bacterium
TTCGAGGTGTTGGCCCGAAGCGTGCGCAAGCACTTACCGCGATGCTGGCCGAAGGCTCCCGCACGCCTAGTCGCGCGCGAAGCGCGCGACCGGGTCCTTCCACATGATCAAGGCGTCCTCACGGTTGTCCGTGTAGTAGCCGCGACGAATCCCGCGTGCCTCGAAGCCGAGCCGCTCGTACAACGAGATGGCTGTCGCGTTCGACACGCGCACCTCCAAGGTGTAGCCGCGCCGCGCGTCGTCGGCTGTCAGCTCGAACAGGCGCTCGAGCAGCATCGTCGCGATCCCGCGCCCGCGATGGTCGGGATCGACGGCGATGTTCATCACGTGCCACGCGTCGACGTAGCGCGAGACGACGAGATAGCCACACAACTCGCCGTCCTCGCCCTCGGCCTCGAACGCGCCGAGACAGATCGAGCTCGGCTTCGCGAGCTCGCCCGCGAACATCGAGCGCGACCACGGCGTCGGGTACGACCGTCGCTCGATCTCCTCGATCGCGCGCAGGTCACCGAGCCCCAGGAGACGCAGCTCGATCGTCGTCATCTGGCGATCTTCACCGCGTCGGGAACACGGAGGTACAGCGGCTCGATCTCTTCCACCGGGCCGAAGTCGCGCGCGAGCTGCGCGTGGAAGCGTGCACGCGGACGGTGCCGCTCGTCCGTGTCGGGCGGAACGACGGCGCCCCTCTCCTCGAGCAGCTCCCGATAGCGCAGCGCGCCGTCGCCGACGTACACCCCGCCCGCCTCGACGTGGAGATCCGCCGGCGCGAGAACTGCAGGCCGGCCGTCCAGGAGTGTGAACACCTCGCGACGTCGCGCGTCGACGACCGGTGTGGCGCCCGGCGCACCGGCCGCAAGTGCGTCGAGCGTCGAGACGCCGGCGCCGGGCAACTCGAGCGCGAGCGCAAGCCCACGCGCCGCCGCGAGGCCGATGCGCACGCCGGTGAAGCTGCCGGGGCCGATCCCGACGACGAGCGCGCCGAGGTCGCGCGGATGCGCCCCACCCTGCCGCAGCAGCGCGTCGACGTCCTCGAGCAGCGTGACGGCCCGCGAGGTGCGCTCTCCGAGCACCTCGCCGTCGTCGACGAGCGCGCTCGTCGCACTGTCGGTCGCCGTATCGAACGCCAGTGTCAACATTCGTCGATCGTGACCATTCTGCTGGCTCCTCCGGCGGTATGGCGCAGCTGCACTTTGTATGTCGCCGGCGGGAGGACGCCCTCGCCGGCCTCCGGCCACTCGACGAACGCAATCGCGCGCTCGAAATACGGCTCGAGGTCGCCCCATTCCGCGGCCGAGACGCCCTGGTAGCGATACAGGTCGAGATGCGAGACCTCGGTCTCGGCGCCGTGGTAGCGATGGCCGATCGTGTACGTCGGGCTCGTCACGCGCTCGCTCACGCCGAGCGCCTCACACGCACCGCGGACAAAGGTCGTCTTCCCGGAACCGAGCTCGCCCGCGATCGTCACGAGGTCGCCGTCGACGAGCCTCCGTGCAAGCTCGGCGCCCAGCGCCTCGGTCTCCTCGGGCGACGTTGTCTGGTGCTCGGCCACGCCTCAAGCGTAGAGTCCGGCGCATGCCTGCGTATCTGATCGTCGAGACCGACGTCACCGATCCTGAACAGTACGAGCAGTACAAGGCCGCATCGCCCGCTGCGGTCGCCGCCGGCGGTGGGCGCTTCCTCGTCCGGGGCGGCGAGCTCGCGGTGCTCGAGGGCGACTGGGCCCCGAAACGGCTCGTGGTGGTCGAGTTCGAGAACCTCGAGGCGGCCAAGCGCTTCTACGAGTCAGCGGAGTATCAAGCCGCGATGAAGCTGCGCGAGGGCGCCGCGAATCTCAACATGGTCGCCGTCGAAGGGGTCTAAAACAGGCCGAGTTGCTCGCTGGCCGCGTGGGCCGCGACGAGCTTCAGCTCCGGCTCCGGTGGCGCCTCCGGTGGCGCGGCCTGCTCCAGCGACCGGCCGAGGAGCTGCGGCAGCCGCGCGAAGTCGGCGGCGAGGATGCTCAGCATCGACGGCGTGTAGAGCGCGGCGGCGGGGTGATAGAGCGGGTAGAGCAAGACGCTGCGGCCACCGATCGTCGTCTCCTGCTCCTGCCCGTGCACGCGCGTGATCCCGAGCGGGCGGCCGGAGAGGAGCTTCGTGGCGAAGTTCCCGAGGGTCGCGACGACGACCGGCTCGATCAGCTCGATCTGGCGGAAGAGGTGGCTCTCGCACGCCTCGATCTCGTCCGGCTGCGGATTGCGGTTGCCCGGAGGACGGCATTTCAGCACGTTCGCCACGAAGACGTCGCTGCGCTGCATGCCGATCTCCGCGAGGAGCTTGTCGAGCAGCTTGCCCGCCTGGCCGACGAAGGGCAGGCCCTGCTTGTCCTCGTGGAAGCCGGGCGCCTCGCCGACGAACATCAGCTCGGCGTGCGGATTGCCCGCGCCGAACACCACCTGCGTCCGCCCGCGCGAGAGGCGGCAGCGCACACACCCCGCCACCTCGTCGGAGTAGGCCTGGAGCTCGTCGACGTGCTCGACCGGTGCCGCGCTCACGGAAGAGGAGTGTACGAGCACGCCCGGATAGACCTACCGTCCGATTGAGACGACGCGGGCGCGCCAGGTGCCGCGCGGCGCCTCGACGACGATCTGGTCGCCGACCTTCTTGCCGAGCACCGCGCGACCGACGGGCGACTCGGGCGAGACGCCGCCGACGCTCGAGATGTCGAGCGTCATCTGTTCCCCGTCCTCGCGCTCGAGCTGCACCTTGGAGCCGACGGTGACGACGCCGCTGGCCGCGGCTGCAACCTCGTCGATCACCTCTGCGTTGTGGAGTCGCGACTGGAGAATCGTGATGCGGCGCTCGAGCAGGCCCTGCTCGTTCTTCGCGGAGTGGTACTCGAAGTTCTCCGAAAGATCGCCGTGAGCACGGGCGACGGCGATCGCCTCGACGATCGCCTGCCGGCGCGGGCCTATGAGCTCGGCAAGCTCGGTCTCGAGCTGCTCGCGCTCCGCGCGCGTCAGCTGCTCACCCTGCTGGTCGCTCATCCGAGCTCCAGGAGGGTTTGGTGTGACGGTGTTCGTCGACACGGTTTGATGGTCGTCGCGAGGCAAGGACGCAGGGAGCCTCGATAGTGGTGTTCTATCGGGGCGACTGAGGACGCCGCATCGCGGCGTCCAGCGATGCGTGGTGACACAACCACTGTTGCGCCAAACCCTCCCTTAGTGGCCGCAGCCGCACGAGCCGCCGCAGCAACCGCCGCCGCCACCCGACGCCTTCATGCTGTTCCGACTCATGCTGGGCTGCTTGGCCGCGCCGTGCACCGCGAAGGTGGAGAACTGGCGCGAGACATTGGTCGCAGCGCAATCCGGGCAGGCGATCGTCTGCTCGCCGCGGACGAGCTCCTCGAAGTGCGACTCGCACTCCATGCAGACGTATTCGTAGATCGGCACCGGGCTCCAGACTACCAGGCCGCTAATGGACGATCCGGGCCGTGCGGATGTGGTCGAGCTTCGGGAAGGTCTTGCGCAGGAAGGCGTCGCCCTGCGTCGCGATCTGCTGCTGGTCGTGGCTCGGCTGCTCGCCGTAGCCGCCGTAGAGCTTGTCGACGACGCTCATGCCGCTCGTCACGCGCCCGAACGGCGCGAAGCCCTGAGTGTCGAGCGACGTGTTGATGGTGAGATTCACGAACACCTGGGTCGAGCGCGTGTTGGGCCCGGCGTCGGCGAACGTGACGGTGCCCGGCGTGTTCTGCGCCTTCACCGGGTCGTCCTTGATGTTCGCTGTCTGCCACGCCTTCGACACCTTCGGGTCCGGGCTGATCCCGAACTGGACGACGAAGTGCTTGACGACGCGGAAGAACGTCACGCCGTCGAAGAAGTGGGCCTGCACGAGGTTGTAGAAGCGGTCGGCGCCGCGCGGCGCCCACGCACGGTGCACGGTCACGACGAAGCTCCCCTTCGTCGTCGCGAACGACACCTTGTAGATCGCCGGCGCCTTCGCGTGCAGCGACGCCGGCTGGAGCAGCGACGGCGGTGCCGCGGCGGCGGTGCCGGCCAGGACCGCGGCACAGAGAAGGACGAGCGCGAGACGGATCATGCCGCCAGACTAGCGAGCGTCGATGAGCTCGAGTAGGGCCTGGGCGATCGCTTCCGGCGTCGGCGGGCAACCGGGGATGCGCAGAGCGACGGGAAGGATCGTGTCGAGGGGGCCGACGATGTCCTCTGCCGTGCCGAGCAGGTTGCAGCCGAGTGCGCAATCGCCGAGCGCTGCGACGCGACGAGGCTCGGGCATCGCGTCGTACGCGACGCGCAGCGGCTCGAGCATGCGGCTTGTCACAGGACCGGTGACGAGCAAGACGTCGGCGTGTCGCGGCGAGGCGACGAAACCGAGGCCGAACCGCTGCAGGTCGTAGTACGGGCTGGAGAGCAGCGTGAGCTCGTGCTCGCACCCGTTGCACGAGCCGGCGTCCACGTGGCGGATCGCCAGGCTCGAAGCGCGCTGCGGTCGCGCGAGGTCGAGGTTGCGGCGGAGCTTGCGGAGGTCGCGAAGGAGCGTCAGCATCAGCGGTCGGCGCAGGCATAGCAGAGCTCGAAGCTCTTGTTGATCAGCGGGAAGTCGGGAAGCAGGTTGTCGACGGCGGCGTACGCCACGACGGGCCAGTTGGCGTAGGAGCCGGTGCGCAGGCGCAGCCGCTCGACGCGATCGTCTCGACGCTCGACGATGCAGCTCGTCGCTCCGCGCGGGCTCTCGACCCGGCCGATGCCGATCGCCCGTTCTTCCCCTCCCGGCGACGCGACGGCGGGCCCGATGCGCCCCTCGAGCAGGCGCGCGAGCACGGCGAACGTCTGCTCGAGCTCGAGCGTGCGCTGCTCGACTCGCGCCTGCACGTCGCCGACGGCACGCTCGGGTGTCACCGCCTCGAATCCGGCGTAGTCGAGTCGCGGGCTGCTCGCACGAAGGTCGTCTGCGAGTCCGGCGGCGCGCGCAGCAGGGCCGGTCGCGCCGAGGCGCACGGCTGCCGCCGCGTCGACGACGCCGATGTCGGGCAGCCGGTCCTGGAAGGAGCGGTTGAACTGCAGCTCGCGCCAGCCGCGGCGTGCCTCCGCCCGGAGCGCAGCCACCTCGTCGGCCGCGAGACGCACGTCGTCGCGGTGGAGCGTGATGTCGCTGCGCCCGACGTGGATCGCGCCGAAGAGGAAGCGATGGCCGGTGAGCTTTGCGTTGAGCCGCCGGGCGCGCTCGGTGAGCCCCGCAAAGTGAGTGTTTCCGGCGGCGAGCCCGACGCCCGAGCAGACGGCGGCGAGATCGTTGAGGTGACTCCACAGACGCTCGAGCTCGAGCAGGATCGTGCGCACGCGCGCGAGCTCGGCGTCCGGCGTCAGGCCGAGTGCGTGCTCGCACGCGTGGGCGTATGCGACGCCGTTCGCGACGGCGCACGCCGCGCACGCACGCGTTGCGTACGCGAGCCCTTCGTCGAGCGTGTGCCCTTCCGCCGCGCGCTCGAGACCTCGGTGCTTATAGAAGAGACGCGCGTCGAGGTGGAGGATGCGCTCGCCCACGACGTGCAGGCGGAAGTGGCCCGACTCGATGATCCCGGCGTGGATCGGCCCGACGGCGACCTGATACGGATCGCGGCCGAACACGGGCACCGTCCAGCTGTCGAGCCGCAGATCGTGGTTGACGAGCGGTCGCAGCGGCTCGTGGCCGGCGAAGCCGACGGCGTAGAGGTCGTGCGCCTCGCGTTCGTCCCAGCCGGCGGCAGGCGCGAGGTCGACGATTGACGGAACCTGCCCCTGTTGCGCGACGGCGGTCTCGAGCCGAGTGGCCCCGGTCGCGTCGGCGAGCAGCGTGCGAACGCTCGAGCCGTCCGAGGTCGCGTGGAGGCCCGCGAAACGCCAGCCGCTCTCGAGCGCTGCGGCGATCTGCTCGCGGTAGGACACCGAGCTCACGAGATCCCCTGGAGGAGCGCGTCGACGAATGCCGAGCCGGGCAGCCAGAGCGCGACGGCCGAGAGCCCGAGCAGCAGCGCCAGCGACGCGCCGCCGAGCACGGCCAGCGTGCGACGCCCACGCCGGCTC
>DATEXK010000109.1:0-3306 GCA_035257065.1 Gaiellaceae bacterium
CGCCGGCGAGCGGCGAGAGGCGCTCGACGCTCGCCCGAAGCGCCGACGAGAGCGCCGCGTAGAGCCGGTCGAACCGGGACGGGTCGCGGTTGGCGAGCAACTCGACCAGCGCCCGGGCGCTCGGGTCGACCCTCGCCGGCCGCAGGCGGCGGAAGAGCGCGAGCGGGTCGGACGCGTCGTCCGGCAGGCGCAGCAACTCCGTAAGCAGCGCGCTCCGCTCGCCGCTCGAGGGCAGCCCGGCCACGAGCGAGCGCGCGATCACCAGCGGCAGAAAGCTCTTCGCCGCGTACGGGAGGAGTCTGCCCTCCTCGAGCGTGTAGCCGGTCGTCGCAAGCCGGACCGCGTTGGCGAGATCCGAGTACGGAGCGATCCCGGCCACAACGGTAATGCGCCCGGCGAGGCTCGCCTCCTCGGCCGCCAACAGCGCAAGCGAGCCGCCGACCGAGACGCCCACCAGACCGACCCGCCCGCCGCGGGCGTCGGGTCGGCCGGCGACAGCCCGCACCACCGCGATCGTGGCCGCCAGCGTCTTCTCCGTGATCTCCCCCCGAGCAAGCCCGGGCGGGTCGGGCACAAGCACGAGAAACCCGGCCCGCGCGAGCCCACCCGCCAGGCGCTCCACGTCGGGGTGATGACGGCCACGAGCGGTCACCCCGTTCAGGAACACCAGCGCCGGCCAGCGCGTGCCGCCGCCCGGCCGCACAACCATCGTCGGCACACCCGCAACCACACGCTCCTCGACGCGTGGCGCGTCCGTCACGACACGCGTCGCCCAACCCAGCACCGGCACCTTCAGCGTCACCGAAAGCACCCCCGCGGCGCGCACCTGCCCGTCCAGCCAAGAGCGGTACACAACCACCGAGACAAGAGCAGCCACGAGCAGAACAAGCAGACCGATCCGCCATGGGCCAAGCGCACAAAGCCTCGCCCCGAGACGAGCCGGCACCGGCCCGTCACGCCTGTCGCCGCGGCTCCTGACCGTCACCCCCGCCCGCCCTCTCCCAAACGCGACCCCGCTGTCAGCACTGCTGTGAAGCGACGATCATCTCACCGCCGGCGTGCTCGCGCTCCCCTCCTACGAGAACGGCAGGGCTTGGCGGTTACCCGGGCGAGTACGACCCGCCGCGCTGTCAGTCGAGGTGCGGGCTCTGCTGACGCTGCCCTGGCTCGTGGTAGCGGTCCTCGTGGTGTGCGAACGGGCTCAACTCGAAGAGCGCATACGCCACGACGGCGAGGATCCCGAGGACGACAACCATCGCGATCACAGTGCCGATCATGTCTCCTCCTTCCGCTTCGTACTCTGCCCCGTTGGTGAGGTCGCACCAATCCGAGCGAACGCTGATCCCTCGTCAGCGAAAACGCTGAGACCCTGTGGGGTGCGCAAACTCGATCCGTGTGACGTTCAGGATGCTCGGGCTGCCCAAATTTGCAGGCGAAACCGAGTTAACGCACCCCACAGGCCTCTGTCCGGCGGAGACGCATGCTCGCATGCACGGAGCCGCGTATGCCTCCTCCCCCTAAACGGGAGGGCTGGTGCCCCGGATGGCTGCTACGCGGTGCAGTAGGCCGAGGCGAGGGCGGCCTCGATGGTGGCGTTCAACTCTTCGAACGTGAACGGCTTCGTGAGGTAGGCGAGCGGCCCGAGTGTCAGGAAGCGGGCCTCAGGTGGGAGCACGCTCACGCAGACGACGGGCAGCGACGGCCGCTTCGCACGGATCTTCCGTGCCTGCTCGAGGCCGGCGGGAGCCGCCGGCTCGAGCAGCATGAGATCGGCCGGGGGCGGCGTCTCCGCGCCGTTGTCCAGCACGATCGCCTCATGCCCGAGCCGCTCGAGGAGAACGACCAACAGTCGCCTCACGTCCGGATCCGCTTCGCTCGGGTGCAGAGGTATGTAAACGGTATGACCGGCCGTCTACGCTCGCGGAGGAGGCGGCGAGCGCGGGCGGCTGCTCGAGGCCGCCCGCGCGTGAGAGTCACGACCTCAGTCCTCGCAGAGGTCGGCTACCTCGGCGTGCGCCAGCGCGATCAGGTCGCTCGTCCCGATGCGCACCGACTCCTCGTGGGAGCCGGCCTCGAGGACGACCGACGTGCGTGCGGCGAGGCGGCGGTCGACGATCGTCCGATCGTCGGCGCGACCGCCGAGCGGCGGGACCGCGCCGAGTTCGAACATTGGATAGGCCGCCGCGAGCTCGGCTTCGGTCGCGAGGCGGATCTCCTTGCCGCCGCCGAGCACCTCCCGCGCCTTCCGGAGATCGAGCCGCTCGGATGCCGGGAGCACCACGCGGACGTAGCCCTCGTCGGTCGTGAGGACGAGCGTCTTGGCGACCTCGTCCACCGGGACTCCGATCGCCGCGGCCTCGTCGGTTGCGCTCTGCGTCGGCCGGTGGCGGATCACCTCGTAGTCGACATGCTCGCGAGCGAGCTTCCGCGTCACATAGAGCGTCGTCATGACTTCTTCTCTCGAGTCGCCACCCGGTGTGGGCGCTTCGGCCGGATGACCGCGTCGCCACCGGGGTAGAAGACGCTCTCGTGCTCGTCGTCCCAGCGCACGCGGTAGTGCTCGTGGCCCGGATCGCCCAGGACCTCGAGGATCTCGCCCGTCCGCCCGCTCTCGCCGACGCGCCGGGCGGCCGTCGTCACGAGATCTCCGGCCTGGGCTCGATGCGGCTGAACCGTCTTTGCCATCTCGTCTCCTTCCCGCGAGTCACGTCGATGATCGCCCGCACGGCACCGGCCGCCATCCGGGCCAACTACGGATCGCGTCGCGGACTTGTCACCGCGACGGCGGACGAAGCCGCGAGTAGAGCGACCACCGCGTCGTCGTCGACCTGGCCGAAGTCCTCGTACCACAGGCCGACGGCGACCAGGTCATCGACCGCATACGCGCAGACGACGGCGTCGAGCTCGTCCGCGAGCAACGAGACCGTCTCGCGTGCGCCGACGGGTGCCGCGACAACGACGCGCCGGGCGCCGCGGCTCTCGACCCAGCGGGCGGCCGCGCGCATCGTCGCGCCGGTGGCAAGGCCGTCGTCGACGAGCAGGACCGCGCGGCCAACAAGCGGCACCGGCGCACGTGTGGGGTGCACAAACCCGGTCACCCCATCTTGGAGTTCGCGAAGTCCGAACCACCCGACTACGGGCAGAACCGAGTTTGCGCACCCCACACCCGTTGCCTCCCGGATCGAGTAAACGCCGACCCGGATTCGACCCTAACGGATCGGCGGTGGCGATGCCACGGGACGTGTCACCGGCTCTTCCGCACTCCAGGGAAACGTGATCCAGCGGTCGGTCCGGCGCCAGACGTAC
>DATEXK010000110.1:0-8343 GCA_035257065.1 Gaiellaceae bacterium
CCGCTTCGTCATGCACACGATGCTCCCGTCGCGGAGCGGAACTTGTTCCGCGCAGCAATGAGACGCTCACCGACAGCAGAGAAGAAGGGGACCCACGGGGGCAACATGGTTTCCCCCGTGAAGCGAGCGAAGCTACGCGAAACGGAGAAGGAGGGATTCGAACCCTCGATGGAGACATTCATCCCCATAACGCCTTAGCAGGGCGCCGCCTTCAGCCACTCGGCCACTTCTCCTCGAGGCCCAACCTTACCGAACTCGTCCTTTCGCCTTCAGACGCGAATCCCCCTTTAGCGGGAGGACCGTGCCCCGTTCGTGTCGAAGATGCGGGTGCCGGACTTCCCCCCTCTCCGGCGTCACACTCCCCACCCCACTCGAAGCCCGCTGCGGTCATCCTCGGCGGGCTTTTCTTTTCCAGGACAAGGCGCGACGCCAAGGCGGAGCGACATCGTGGCGGAGCCGAACTTGTTCGGCGAGAGCAGTGACGCGCCCGGACGCGAGCACACCACCAGAAGGGGGCCCACGGGGGACTGGTTTCCTCCGTGAAGCGAGCGAAGCGAAGCGTTAGTCGTGGATGCGGGCGATCAACTCGCGGCGGCGGATGACCTTGGCCGCGGTGCCGCCGAGGCGCACGTCGTAGCCGGCGGCCGCCGGGAAGAGCACCTTGTCGCCGGGGCTCAGGCCCTCGGCTTCGGCGCCGACTGCAATGACGATGCCGAAGCTGCAATCCGCCTCGGCGCTTGCGGGCAGGATCAGCCCGGCACGCGTCTCTGCCTCTTCGTCGGTCGGCTCGATCACGACGTAGTCGTCGAACGGCTCGAGCGAGAGCCGGACGGGGCTGGGATCTGTGCGGGGATCTTCGAGCACGATTGAGACGATACTCCGCGCTGTGGCGTCTCCGTTCATCGAGCTCGAGGTCGGCGGCCGCGTCGTCAAGGTCACGAACCCGGGCAAGGTCTACTTTCCGGCGCGCGGCGAGACGAAGCTCGACCTCGTGCAGTACTTCATCGCGGTCGGCGACGGCATCGTGCGTGCGCTGCACGAGCGGCCGTGCCAGCTGAAGCGCCAGCCGGAGGGGGCGGGGGGTGAGGTGATCTGGCAGAAGCGCGTCCCGGAGCGCCGGCCGGACTGGATCGAGACGGCGCGGGTGACGTTCCCGTCGGGTCGGCACGCCGACGAGCTCTGCGTGACCGAGCTCGCGCACGTGGTCTGGGCCGCGAATCTCGCCACGCTCGAGTTCGGTGCCTGGCCCTCGCGCCGCCGCGATCCCGAGCGCCCGGACGAGCTGCGCATCGACATCGACCCGCAGCCGGGGACAGGCTTCGAGGAGGCGAAGCGGGTGGCAGCGGTCGTGCGCGAGACGCTCGACGAGATCGGCTACATCGGCTGGCCGAAGACGAGTGGCAACCGCGGCATCCACGTGTACTGCCGCATCGAGCCGAACTGGGACTTCAAGGTCGTGCGCCGTTGCGCGCTCGCCTTCGCGCGCGAGATCGAACGTCGAGCGCCCGACCTTGTGACGACGGCCTGGTGGAAAGAGGAGCGCGGGGAGAAGGTCTTCGTCGACTACAACCAGAACGCGCGCGACCGGACGATCCTCTCGGCGTACTCGGTGCGCGGGCGGCCCGACGCCACCGTCTCGGCGCCGGTGTCCTGGGACGAGCTTCCAGGCGTTGCGATGGAGGACTTCACGATTGCGACGATGCCGCCGCGTTTCGCCGAGCTCGGCGACCTGCACGCCGGCATCGACGACGCCGTGTGCGACCTGCGCGTGCTGCTCGAGTGGGTGGAGCGCGAGGAGGCGCAGGGGGAGGGCGAGGCGCCGTACCCGCCGAACTTCCCAAAGATGCCCGGTGAGCCGAAGCGGGTGCAGCCGTCGCGCGCGAAGAAGAAGTCCGACAAGGCGTAGGCGTGGCTGCGGCCGTCACAGAGTCGTACAGTTCTCTTAACGGTGACAGTCACCGTTAAGAAAACTGTACGACTTTCTGACGCGCCAGCTACGGCGCGAGCAATGCGTCGACCGAGAGGTCGTCGGCACGCCGCGGCGGGCGCACCTCGCGCCACGTGCACTGCGCGGGGTCCTTGTCCTCGCGGAAGCGCACGAGCTTCGTGCCGTGGCGGAAGCGGTGCTTCTCGAGCTTGTCGAAGCGGACCTCGACGACGAGCTCCCGCCGAACGGGCGTCTCCTCGAGCTCGCCGGCGCCCCAGCGGTTCGGCTCGGAGAAGCGCCGGTCATTCGTCTCGTCGAGCAACGGGAGCACTTTCGCTGCGATCTCCGCTTGCGCCTTCGCGCCTACCGCGCACGAGCCGACGTAGTCGACCTCGCCGTCCTCGCGATAGAGACCGAGCAGGAGCGTCGCGATCGTCGAGCGGCCGCCTTTCTTCCAGCGCACGCCGACGACGACACAGTCCGCGGTCTTGTACGGCTTCACCTTGACGACGCCGTCGCGCGAGCCGGGCAGATATGGAAGCCCGAGCTTCTTCGCGATCACGCCGTCGAAACCCGCCGCCTGCAGCGTCTGCAGCCACGCACGACCCTGCTCCACGTCGTCGGACACGGGTGAGAGCGGGATACCCGTCGCAACGCGCTCGAGCTCGGCCCGGCGTTCCTCGATTGGTCGCTCGTGCACCGGCTTGCCGTCCCAGAGGAGCAGGTCGAACGCAACGAACGTCGCAGGGATCTCCGCCGACAGCTTGCGCACGCGACTCTCTGCCGGGTGCAACCGCATCTGCATCGCGTCGAAGTCGAGCTTCCCGTCGCGGGAGATCACGATCTCTCCGTCGAGTGCGGAGTGCGGCGGGAGCAGCTCGCCGAGGTTGCGCAGCTCGGGGAAGTAACGCAGCAACGGCCTGCCGTTCCGCGACCACAGCGCGACCTCGTCCCCGTTCCGCTCGAGCACGCCGCGGAACCCGTCCCACTTCGGCTCGTAGCGCCACGCGCCGGCGCGCTCGGGGAGCTCCGAGACGAGCTCGGCCTCCATCGGCGGAAACGGAACCTTCGCACCCAGCGTCTTCGGGCGCTCCACGTCGGCCATAGACCGAGCCTATCCCGCCCGAGAGCTCGACTCGCGGTGCCCTTCGTCGCGGAGCCGAACTTGTTCGGCGAGAGCAGTGACGCGCCCGGCCGCGAGCACAACACCCGAGAAGGGGGGCCACGGGGGAAACTGGTTTCCCCCGTGAAGCAAGCGGAGCGATGCGTTATTTGAGCCAGGGCGCGAGGAAGCTCTCGATCTCGCGGCAGCCGCGCGGCCGCTCGAGGCGCGCCCGTACGACCTTGTCCTCGACGACGACGAGCGTCGGCATCGTCGCGACGCCGAAGCGCTGGACGAGATCCGGACGCTCTTTCTCGTCGACCCTGTAGAGCTTGAAGGTGCCGTGGTTCCGTCGGCGCTGCAGGACCTGCGCGAGGAACCCTTCGACCCGGCGACAGGAGCCGGACACCGGCGAATAGAAAAAGACCAGGCCCGGCTGCTCCCGGGACGTGCTGGCCGTAGAGCCGACGCTGGCCACGGTGCCTATGACGTACCTCCTGGTGCGGGGGATCCCAGCGGGGCGCCTGGCGCGCTCCGACATGGCAATACCCGCAAGACAGGCCGGTTAACCCCGGTTCGCTCAGGATCGGCTCAGGAAAGCTGTCCAATCGTGCGTAACAACACGCAACCTCGGTGTCCGGCGCCCGTCTAATCTGGCCGAATGAGGAGGGTGGTGGTCACGGGACTCGGCGCGGTGACGCCGATCGGGAACGACGCACCGTCGACCTGGCGGGCCGCCGTCGCGGGCGAGAGCGGAATCGACTTCATCCGCGCCTTCGACGCAAGCGAGTTCCCCGTCCGCATCGCGGGCGAGGTCAAGGACTTCGACGCAAGCGCCGTCGCCTCGCCCAAGGAGGTCCGCAAGCTCGAGCGCAACGTCCTGCTCTCACTCGGGGCGGGCCGGGAGGCGGTGGCCGACGCCGGACTCGACGGCGTCTACGACCCGGCGCGCGTCGGGATCCTCTTCGGCACGGCCATCGGGGGTCTCATCGGCATCGTCGAGCAGGCCGACGTGCTGCGCGAGCGCGGCCTCTCGCGCGTCTCGCCGACCTTCATTCCCAGCGTGCTCGCCGACACGGCGAGCGGCCAGCTCGCGATCTCCCTCGGCTTCCGCGGCCCGAACTTCGCGCCGGTGTCGGCGTGCGCTACCGGTTCGCACGCCGTGGGGGAGGCCGCAGAGTTGATCAAGCGCGGCGGCGCGGATGCGGTGCTCGCTGGAGGCGCCGAGGCCTGCGTGCACCCGCTGATCCTGGCCGGTTTCTGCGCGATGCGCGGCCTCGTCGCCGAAGACGAGAACCCGGCACGCGCGTCGAGGCCGTTCGACGCGACCCGCGCCGGCTTCGTGATGGGCGAAGGCGCCTGCGTACTCGTCCTCGAAGAGCTCGAGGCGGCGCAGAAGCGGGGCGCGAAGATCTACGCAGAGATCCTCGGCTACGGCGCTTCGAACGACGCGCACCACATCGCACAGCCGGATCCCGAGTCGATCGGCGTCTCGGAGATGATGCGCAGCGCACTCGAGCGCAGCGGCGTTGCGCCGGAGCGGGTCGGCTACATCAACGCGCACGGGACGTCGACGCCGCTCGGCGACGCCGCCGAGACGAAGGCGATCAAGGACGTGTTCGGCGACCACGCGTACGAGCTTGCGGTCTCGTCGACGAAGTCCGTCACGGGTCATTGCTTCGGCTCAGCTGGGGCCATCGAAGCGATGATGTGCGTGCTCGCCGTGCACGAGGGCGTGCTGCCACCGACGATCAACTACGAGAACCCCGACCCTGTGTGCGACCTCGACTACGTGCCGAACGTCGCGCGCGAGGCGCGCATCGACGTTGCGCTGTCCAACGCGATGGGACTCGGCGGGCACAACGGCTGTGTGCTCGTCGGGAGAGTGGAGTGAACGTCGGCTGGAACGCGATCGGGGCCTACGCCGAGGCGCACTCGACACCGCCGCCGGAGTTGTTCGAGCGCCTCGACGCAGAGACACGTGAGACGCAGAGCTCTCCCGGGATGATGATCGGGGCGGTCGGAGGCGCATTCCTCTCCTTCGTCGTCGGCATGAAGCAGCCGCGCCGCGTGCTCGAGATCGGCACGTTCACGGGCTGGTCGTCGATCGCGATGGCCTCGGCGCTGCCGCCCGGTGGGACGCTCGTCACGTGTGACGTCAACGGTGAGACGAGCGCAATCGCGCGGCGCTACGCCGAGGAGGCAGGCGTCGCCGATCGCATCGAATACCGGCTGGGACCCGCGGCGGAGACGCTCCGGTCGCTCGAAGGCCCGTTCGATCTCGTGTTCATCGACGCCGACAAGTCCGCCTATGTCGACTACTACGAAGGCGTGCTGCCCAAGCTCGCCGACGACGGCGTGATCCTCGTCGACAACACGCTGTCGGACGGCGACGTGCTCGAGCCCAACGGGCCCATCTCGAGGGCGATCGCGCGGTTCAACGCCCACGTGCGTGACGACGACCGCGTCGAATGCCTGCTGGCGACTGTCCGCGACGGCATCACGCTCATCCGGAAGCGACGAGCTCCGGCGTGAGCTCGTCGAGCGACCGGATCACGACGTCCGCCTGAGCGAGGGCGTCCGCGTCCGGCGGATAGCTCGGGTTCGGGATCGCGACGACGCGCAGCCCCGCCGAGCGGGCCGACCGGATTCCGCTGTGCGAGTCCTCGATCGCCGCGCAACGCTCGGGTGCGAGGCCGAGCCGTCGTGCCGCTTCGAGATAGACGTCGGGCGCCGGCTTGCCGCGTGCGACCTCCTCGGAGGAGACCGTCGTCTTGAAGCAGCCCGCCAGGCCGGAGACTTCGAGCACGGCGTCGATGAGCGGCCGGTTCGACGACGACGCGACGGCCAGCGGGAAATGCGCGGCAAGCCGGCGCACCGCCTCGACGGCTCCGTCGACGAGCGGGAGCCGCTCGCGGTAGGCGGCGAGCATGCGTTGCGCGATCTCCGCGTTGATGGTCTCCGACGACTCGTCGAGCCCGGCGGTCTCGTGGAGGTAGCGCGACCACTCGTGAGAGCTCATCCCCATCATCGCCCGCTGGATCTCGTCGTCGTAGCGCCCGCCGCGCTCGCGGACATAGGTCTCGCGGACAGCGTCCCAGATCTCCTCGGACTCGACCAGCACGCCGTCCATGTCGAACACGACGGCGTCGATCACAGAGCGTGGTACTCGCGATCTCGATACACGAGCGCGCTCGTCGACGGACCCTGTTCGGCCACGATCACCGCAGCGACGAAGAAGGTGTGGTCGCCGACGTCGTGCTCCGCGATCGTGCGTGCCTCGATCCAGCCGAGCGCGCCCTCGATCAGCGGTGCAAGCTCGCCCTCGCGGGTCGCGACGCCCTGCCAGTGAACGATCGGCGGCAGACTCGAGGCGAACTGGCGCGCGATCGCCTCCTGCCCCGAGCCCAGCATGCTGACCGCGAAGCCGCCGGCCTGCCGCAAGAGCTCGTAGCACGACGCCTGCTTCCCGACGGAGATCCCGACGAGCGGCGGCTCGAGCGAGAGCGAGACGAGGGAGGAGACGGTGACGCCCATGCGGTCGCCGTCGTTGTCGATGGTGAGCACCGACACGCCGTGGGGCCATAGGCGCATCAGCTCACGAAGCTCGTCTCCGTCGGCCACCGGGCCGATGATACGGCCGCCGTTCACCCGTCCTCGTCGCTACCGGCAGGATGCCCCGTCCACTGCTAGCCTTTTGGCAGCGTTTCCCCGCGGGCCGAAGCAGCCGGCCCGCGCATTGTCCATCCCTAAGCAGCAGGGCTGGAGCAGAAGTTGGCCGACCCCAGACCGCTGGTCGGCGTTGATTGCTCTAGCCGGGAGGACGTTGTGATCGAGATTCGCGTGGCTGTTGCAGACGACGCCACGGTGCACGGGCTGATGCGACGATTCGTCGCCGTGTTCGGCCGAGCGGCTGTCTCGTTCGACGCCGCGTGCAATGAGGTGCACGTCAGATCGGACTGGGGCTCGCGCGCGGTCGACCAGATCGTGGGCGCGGTCGAGTCGTGGCTCGCGGAGGACGGCGTCGGCTCCGCGACGCTCGCGATCGACGACGTCGCCTACACCGTCGTGGCGCCGTGACCGGGCTCGGTTCCCAGATCGCCCTCGTCGCGCTGGTGACGACGGGCATCGGGGCCCTGATGATCCGCCTCGGCCTCGACCGCGGCGCGCTCGTCCGCCGCCGCGAAGCTCGTAGGTGTCCTTCGTGCGGCCGCTTGATCCACCACCGCGTTTGTCAGGCGTGCACTAAGACGTAGCGCTCTTCGTTGCGGAGCCGAGCTTGCTCGGCGCAGCAGTGATTCCGTCTGCCGAGAGCACGAACACCGGAAGGGGGCCCAC
Organism: Gaiellaceae bacterium; assembly: GCA_035257065.1. Classification (GTDB taxonomy): domain Bacteria; phylum Actinomycetota; class Thermoleophilia; order Gaiellales; family Gaiellaceae; genus Palsa-739. The sequence goes on from DATEXK010000110.1 coordinate 7,368, forward strand.
GGGGGAAACTGGTTTCCCCCGTGAAGCGAGCGAAGCGATGTGTCTTCCCCCGTGAAGCCAGCGAAGCGAAGCGTCAGCCGGCGGCGTGAAACACGTCGGCGGGCGGTGTGAAGTCGGTGTCGAGCGCGATCAACTCCGACAACGTGTGCCTGAAGGAGATGCCGTAGAAGCTCCGGATCTGCTGCAGGACCGGGTCGTTTTGGTAGAAGAACCGGTCGCCGTCGCGTAGCGCCTGGAACTGCCGCTTCTGAGCACGGTCTCGGCGTTTTCGAGCAGCAACTCGAGCAGAGCGAACTCGATTGGCGTCAGCTCGATGCGGCGGTTGGCCACGCATCGCGACACGTGTACGTCGGTCGAGCGTCAGGTCGGCGAAGCGCAGGGGTGGGCCGACCGCGCCGCGTGCCGCAGCGACATCCATCGTGTCCCCCATGAGCCCCTCGTTGCTTGTTTCCCCTCACCAGCGTAATTCCACCGCGCCGAAGGGTCAATCACGTAGATGGCGCAATGCGCGCAGGACGTCGGCAGCTCGGAACGGGTACACGAAGACCGCTCGCTCGTGGCCCGTGGCGTCGACGACATACGTTGCCTCCGTGTGCGAAACCTCGTGCACAGTGATGCCGACAATCGTCCGCTTCGCCACGCTGACGCCGATCTCGTAGTCGCGCCACACTCTGGCCAACGCCGCGTGGCTACCGATGCCCCACCGCCATTGCGGCACGAGTTGCCACTTCACGGCGTCCTGACGGAATGCGCGGGGTGTGTCGCCCGAGGGGTTGACGCTGACCGCGGCGATGGCGGGCCGGTCGGCCGGCGTGGCGCGACGAACGACGTCGTTGAGGACCTTCGCCTCGAGTGGGCAGAGGTTCCGGCACAGCGGATCGATGAAGGTGACGAGCACAGGCCGGCCGCGCAGGCTGCGGAGCGAAAACGCGCCGCCGTTCTGATCGGTGAGCCGGAAGTCCGGCGCCGGACGGGC